>NZ_PIZD01000002.1:86063-93962 GCF_010365615.1 Actinomyces sp. 565 | reverse complement strand
CTTGTCAGGGAGTCGTACAGCCGTGGTGGGTCCGCGTAACGCGCGCAGGCCCACCACGGCTGTCGGGTCAGCTCAGCGCGGCGGCCACCGCAAGACGCAGGGAGTCCTGGAAATGCGTCTCGCGCTCCGCGGCGCTCATATCACCGGAGTGATCCAGCAGGTGGTCGGAGATCGTCAGCACTGCCAGTGCCTGCTTGCCGAATTCGGCGGCCACTCCGTAAAGGGCCGCGGCCTCCATCTCCACGCAGAGCGTGCCGTACGCCGATAAGCGCTCCGTCTGCCCTTCCGGCGTGAAGTAGAAGTGATCACGGGAGATGATCGTCCCTGTGTGCAGGCGATCGGAAAGGCCGGCATCGATGCCCGCACTGTACGCGGCCATCGCGAGGCGGAAATCTGCCACAGCGGAGAAGTTCACGCCCGGGATGCGTAGCTGGTTCATTGCGGAGTCGGTATGAGCGCCGGTTGCGATAACCACATCACCCACATGCACCTGCTTGCCGATCCCGCCTGCGGTCCCCACACGGATGATGCGTTCGACTCCGAACTGGCTGAACAGCTCGGTGGCGTAAATGGAGAAGGACGGCTGCCCCATTCCCGAGCCCATGACTGACAACGGCTTGCCGCCAACGGTTCCCGTGAAACCGAGCATGCCGCGCACGTCTGTAACCAGTCTGGCGTCATCCAGCAAGCTCTCGGCGATTCGCTGAGCGCGGCGTGGGTCCCCCGGCATGAGTACCGCAGGTGCGAAGTCTCCGGGTTCGGCGGCTATATGAGGCGTGGCCATGGTTGTCCTCTCGATCACAATCAGTGTGCTGCGCATCCAGGCGTCCCGGAGGTGCCCGGTGTCTTAGATGCGTGACATGCCAGTGTCGCACACCTGGAACGCGCGGGTGCCGTGCGGCATGCTCCAGATGTCCTGCTGGACATCACGTTATTACTGACGTAGTCGCTCGGTCTGCAGTAACCCGGCCGGAGCCCTTCTGAGCGCCACGCGCCAGGGCTGCCGGGGCTAGTCGGGGCGCTATTGGCGCCGCCACGGAGAGCGCGGGAGGTGGGGGAGCGTACAGAGGCGTCCGCATGGCGGGACGTGGTAGGCGCCCCGGACGCCTGCGACTATCGTCCTACTGTTCCAAGCCCTGTGCTATCACGCATGGGCAGCCGGGTATGCCGGCTTCCAACAACCCGGAAGGTTCTCAATGCCCTCCAGTCCCGGATCGCCAACAGCCGCGAAGATGCCCGCGCGCGAACAGTGGAGTGGACAGCTAGGCTTCCTGCTGGCCGCCATCGGATCTGCTGTCGGACTCGGTAACATCTGGCGGTTCCCCGGCACCGCGTACAACAACGGCGGCGGCGCCTTCATGGTGCCCTACATCGTTGCGCTACTGATTACCGGCCTGCCTGTGCTCTTCCTGGACTACGCGCTTGGCCACCGCTTCCGGGGCTCGGCTCCGGCAGTCTTCCGCCGCGTGTCCAGGCGGTTCGAGTGGCTCGGCTGGTGGCAGGTCTTTATCTGCTTCGTCATTATGACCTATTACGCGGTGATCGTTGCCTGGGCGCTGCGCTACACGCTGTTCTCCCTGACCACGGCCTGGGGTGATGACGCCGCCGGCTTCTTCAGCGACTATATCGGGCAGAACCTGCTGGCTGACTCCTCCACCCCCGGCTACTCGCCGATCCCGGTCATCGGGGTGGTCATTCCGTTGGCCCTCGTCTGGGCCTTCGGCATCTTCGTCGTAGCCCGGGGCATTTCCCGAGGGGTGGAGCGAGCCAACCGGGTCTTCTTGCCGGTGCTGGTAATCATGTTTGTAGTCCTGGTGGCACGGGCGATCATGCTCCCCGGGGCCACCGACGGGCTCAATACTCTGTTCACGCCCGACTGGAGCCGATTGACGGACTACACCGTGTGGGTGGCGGCCTTCGGGCAGATCTTCTTCTCCCTGTCTATTGGCTTCGGCATCATGCTCACCTACGCCTCCTACCTCAAGCGTCGCTCCAACCTCGTGGGTACAGGGTTCACCGCGGCATTTGCCAACTCCTCCTTCGAGATCCTCGCCGGCATCGGCGTGTTCGCCACCCTCGGCTTCATGGCCCATGTGGAGGGCGTGACGGTAGCCGAGCTGGAGGGAATCCAGGGAGTGGGGCTGGCTTTTATCACCTTCCCGACGGTTATTTCCCAGATGCCGGGCGGGTCGCTGTTCGGCGTGCTGTTCTTCGCATCATTCTCAATGGCGGGCCTTACTTCGTTCATCTCCATCCTCCAGGTGGTCACTCCGGCCGTAGGCGAGAAGCTCGGCTGGTCCAATGGCAAGGCGACCCTGGCGGCCGGCCTTCCCAGTGCCGCACTCTCGCTGCTGCTGTTCGGCACAGCCTCAGGACTGTGGGATCTTGACATCGTTGACGCCTACATCAACTACATCGGAGTGGTTGGCTCCGCGATCGTGATGTGCGTCGGCCTGGGCCTGGTGCTGCGTCGTCTCAAGGAGCTACAGCGGCACCTGAACCTCGTCTCCGACACCCGGATCATCGGCGGCTGGTGGCGGGCGCTCGTCGCCGTCGTCGCCCCGCTGCTGCTGGGATACATGTTCATCCAGAACGTGTGGGCCTATGTAACCAGCGGCTACGACGAGTACTCGGCGGGCATGCAGGGCGTATTCGGTTGGGGCACCATTTTCCTGGTTGCCGTCGCGACGATTCTCTTCACGCGGATGCCCTGGCGCACGCCGGTTGACGACTACACACCCCTCGACCTGGATGTGCTCGAGGAGGTGAAATGACATGACTGGTCAGGCGATCGCAGTAATGCTCGTCGCAATCGTCATCATCTGGGGCGGCCTGGCCGTCTCCGTGACGGCACTGATAGTGCGGGGGCGTCGTGAGGACGTTGAGGCCCGTGAGGCGGCCCTCGCCGCGGCGCACGAGCACCTGAACCACCCGCAGGAACCCAAGTGACAGGTACGAATCCTCCAACAGCTGACCCGGGTTTCCCGGCGCTGCCGACCTGGGACACAATGCGACACATGCCTTCGACTCAGGACCAGGACGCGATGCTACCGGCCTCCGTGGAACCCGCCTCCGCATGGCCCCGGCTGGTTGCCTTCGACTTGGACGGGACACTAGCCCCCTCCAAGTCGCCCATGCCGGCACCAATGGCCACCGCCCTGTGTGCTCTACTGGATGTGGTGCCCGTGTGCATCATCTCCGGCGGCCAGATCGGGCAGTTCCGCGAGCAGGTGCTCTCCCGTCTGGGTGCCAGCGCCGAGGAATTGGGGCAGCTTCACCTCATGCCCACTTGCGGGACGCGCTACTACACCCGTGGCGACGGCGACTGGAAGCTGGTCTACGCCAATGACCTCGATCCGGAACAGGTGAAGCGTGCCTTCGCCGTCGTGGAGGCCGAGGCGCGGCGTCTGGGACTGTGGGAGGAACAGACCTGGGGGCCGGCACTGGAGGACCGGGGCAGCCAGATCACCTTCTCGGCGCTGGGGCAGCAGGCGCCCCTGGAGGCGAAACAGGCCTGGGATCCGACGGGGGAGAAGAAGAGACGGCTGCGTGACGCCGTTGCCGCGCTCCTGCCGGACCTGGAGGTCCGCTCCGGCGGCTCCACCAGCGTGGACATCACCCGGAAGGGCATTGACAAGGCCTACGGCATGAGGAGGCTCGCCGAGGTCACCGGCATACCGCTGGAGCAGATGCTCTTCATCGGTGACCGCCTTGACCCCGAGGGCAATGACTACCCGGTTAAGGCGCTCGGTGTGGCCTGCCAGGCGGTTGACACCTGGGAGGACACGGCCGCATTCGTCACCGACCTAGCCGCCCGCCTGGCGGCCGGTGACCCGAGCTGAATCCCATGCCGAACGCTGCCTGGCGGCGCGCCTGCAACGGCCTCCGCGATGGCCTCGGCAGCGCACGCGCCACCATCAAGGACTGGTGGCGTGCACGCACCACCGGCTTTCGCACGGCCGTGCGCACCATCACCCTGCTGGTGCTGACCGGGCTCGTGTCGCTAGCCATCGGTGTGTCGACGGCCTGCGCCTCCTCGCCCCTGGGGCCCCACGAGGCCACGTGGTCGGTCACCCTCGACTCCACCCTCAGCGTCGACCTGGGGCCACTGGGATCGGTGACCATGGACTCGCCCGCCGGCCCACTCGGGGTGGAGGTGACGGTCGGGGAGATTCCGGGAGAACCCGATCCGGAAGCGGTGTCGGCAGAGACGCTCGGCCGGGTACTGAGCTCCGACGGCGCCGCATACGTAGCCCTGATAACCCACCCCGAGCTGACGGTTGAACGGGGAGTGCGTGCCCTCGCGGATGACGCGCTGCGGCGCGCAGGCCTGATCGAGTCGGTCCTGCTGAGCCTGGTGAGCGTCGCTCGGCTGTCGGGACTGCGCCCGCACGTGCGGGCGTCGCGCCGTCTTCCGCATGCGGCGGCAACAGTGCTTGTGACGACGGTCATCGCGGTGGCAATCGCCCTCGTCGTACCGGCGGTGCGCTCAGCTCCAGAGCCGGGCAACCGTCTGCAGGTCCTGGCGGGCACGCCCTTTGCGAATGCCCGGCTTTCCGGTCGAGTCGCGGATATCGTGCAGGCGTATGGTGGCCGCGTTGCGCAGTTCATAGATGAGAACCAGGCCTTCTACACGGCGGCGGAGAACAACTTGCGGGCGGCATGGACGGCCGCCGAGGCGACCGACGGCGCAGTGGATGTCACCGCCTCCGATGGGGTCGTGGATGAGGCATCGGTGCGGTCCGCCTTCGAGGCGGCAACGCTTCGTGGAACCACGCCACTCGTCCCCGCATCCACGCCGACGCCCACGGGCGCGCCGACGCCGAACCCAACCGCCAGGTTCGGCGCGGAGCCGACCCCGGCGGCAACCACCAACGCACCGGTAACCGGGGCCTGGGCAGTCGACCCGGAGCGCAACACCACTGCCGTGCTGTCCACCGACCTGCACTGCAACCTGGATGTGATCTCCTTTGCGGGTGTCCTAGACGAGCTCGCCGACGCCGATATCCACATGGATGACGGCGACCTGACCATGACCGGGAGCCAGCCGGAGTCGATTTGCGTGGACGCCCTGTCCGACGCCGTGCCCCCGGGTGTCGCGCGCGTTGCCACCATCGGCAACCATGACTCCGACTCCACCGTAGCGCGCCTGCGCGCCCAGGGCTGGACCGTCACCGACGGCACCGTGCAACAGGTAGGCGGCCTGAACGTGCTCGGTGACACGGATCCGGACCGCACCTCCGCGTCCGGCACGGTCAGGCGCGGGCAGGAGGACGCCGTGCAGCTCGGCGGTCGGCTGGCAGCGACAACCTGCCGCGCCGCGGATGCAGGCAGTCGGGTCGACCTGGTCCTGATCCACCAGCCCTATACCTTCGCCCCTCTTGTCGCGGAGGGCTGCGCGCCGGTGCTGATTGCCGGGCACGTCCACCAGGAAAGAGGCGTGAAGACCAGCGTCGGTGGAAACCTTGATGTCACGCAACTGGTGTCCGGGGCCGGGAAGGGCGGGACCTCCATCGGACAGGTCACCGAGGACGCATATCTGCACGTGCTGTCCTTCGACCCCGACGGCGAGCTGACTGCCTGGCGTGCCGTCGTCCTGCATCCGGATGCCTCCGTCACGGTTGGCGCGTGGCAGCCGGTGCCCGCGGCGCAGCAGGAGGCATCCTGACAGCGCCGGCGGAGGCTCGAGGCATGAGCCGGGCCCGCCCGCTCCGCCGCGGCCGTGAGGCACAATGGAGGAACGCTCCGGAGGGCCGGGGCACTTCCACATCACAGAGTTCCAGAATCCCAGAATTCGTATCCCAGGAGAGGCCGAGGAGTTCCGCAGATGGCGCATGTGCCCACGCAGGCCGAGGTTGACGCGATGATCGACGCGATGAGCGAGGAGGAGCTGGACGCCTACTTGGACGGGGCGCCCGTGCCGGTGCCGTCCCCTGGAAGCAGTGGGGCGGACCAGACACCGGGCCTGCGTCCCTGGCAGCAGGCCTCCGGCGCTCCTCGCTCCTACGGGATGTTGCTGGTAGTAGGCGCGCTGATCGGCATCGGCGCCTGCTGGGAGCTGATTGTCAGCCAGCTCGAGCAGCTGCGCGTACCCGAGGCGGACCTTCTTTGCGATGTGAATCCGCTGGTGTCCTGCGGGGACTCCCTGAACGTTTGGCAGGGAAACCTGCTGGGCGCCCCGAACTCCTTCATCGGGGCCATGGCCTTCGCCGTACTGCTCCTGATCGGTTTGCTGCTGGTCGCGGGCGTCCGGCTGCCTCGCTGGGTGTGGTGGGGGCTGGTGGCCGGTACGGCCTGCGGAATCGGCTTCGTCGCCTGGTTCCTGGGGGTTTCGGTGCTGGACTTCGGCAAGCTGTGCCCCTTCTGCACCGTGATCTGGGTGGTGACGATTCCGATTGCCACCAATACGTGGGCCCGAGCTGCGCAGGGCGACCACCTGGGCCTGCCCGCGGCGGCCGTCCGCCTGCTGGTTGCGGGGCGCTGGTGGATCGCCGGGATCCTGTACGCCGTGATCACCGCGATTGTGCTCGTGGCCTTCTGGGACGGCTGGGTGGCGATGCTGCGGTGAGCCAGGCGCAACGCGCCGAGGACGCGGGAGATCCCACGGCTGACGGCTCGGCGGTGACTCAGGACTATCTCAAGGCCGTCTGGGCGGCGTCGGAATGGGGCGGCCAGGGCGCCTCGATCACCGGGCTCGCCCGACGCATGGGGGTGGCGCCGTCGACCGCCTCGGAGAATGTGGCACGACTGGTAGAGGCGGGGCTGCTGGAACACGCCCCGTACCGCGCGGTCACGCTCTCGCAGCGGGGACGGCACCTGGCCCGGGAGATGGTGCGCCGCCACCGTCTGCTGGAAACCTATCTGGTGGAGGCACTCGGCTTCGAGTGGGATGAGGTCCACGCCGAGGCGGAGGTGCTCGAGCACGCAGTCTCCAACCGGGTGCTTGCCGCGCTCGACGCCGCCTTGGGGCATCCCGTACGCGACCCGCACGGGGATCCCATCCCGGATCCGGATGGGCGCGTCACAGTTCCTGACCTGTGTGCCGTCGAGTCGCTGCGCGTGGGGCAGACCGGTGTGGTCGGCCGCATCCGCGACGATGCGGAGGTCCTCAAGCAGTTGTCCCGCGCAGGTATTGGGTTGGATACACGTGTTCTCGTATTGGGCCACGACGCGGGCGGCACAGCCGACGGCGGCCGCCCCGACACCACCGTACGGGCGGTGCGGGAGGGCGAGGGCATTGCGGGGCGGGACTACCACGCGGCCGTTCCGGCAGGGAGCCTGTGGGTGCTGGCGCGCCCGGAACCGGCAGCGACACGCGCCTGATCATCTACGCTGGGGCTGTGACCGACACAACCAGCCCCGCACCATCGGTGTTCACCAAGATCATCAACGGCGAGATCCCCGGACGCTTTGTTTGGGCGGACGAGCTCTGCGTCGCCTTCGCCACCATCGCCCCACACACCGACGGGCACATCCTGATCGTGCCCCGGCAGCAGGTCGCCTCCTACGTGGACGCCTCCGACGAGCTCATCGCCCACCTGGCCGTCGTCGCCAAGCGCATCGGGCGTACCCAGACGCGTGTATTCGAAGCTGCACGCCCTGCCGTACTGGTGGTGGGCCTCGAGGTCGACCACCTGCACCTGCACGTGCTGCCCATCCGCGCCGAGGCGGACGTGGCCCCCGCGGCCGCACGCCACGACGTGCCCGCCGCCGAGCTTGACGCCGCCATGGAGCGCCTGCGCGTCGGCCTGCGGGAGGACGGCTGGGGCGGGAACGTGCCCGCTGCCCTGGGATCCCCGGCACTCGCCTGAGGCCACTCTCCGCCCGCACAAATGCCCGCCGGGCGCTCGACGTGACCGGCGTCGCGGCTCCACCAGCCGGACCGGCGCCGGCACCGGG
>NZ_PIZD01000002.1:0-85763 GCF_010365615.1 Actinomyces sp. 565 | reverse complement strand
GCCGCGCGCCGTTCGGCCTGCTCGCCGACGGCGCAGCGGCCCCGCCCCATCCACACGAGCCTTGAGGGAGCACTCCCGCAATGACGGAGAACAGCCGGTCGCAGCAGACCACCGACAACCCCACGCCGTACCGGTACACGGCCGACCTTGCCGGACGCCTGGAGACCGCCTGGCAGGACCGGTGGGAGCGCGAGGGGACCTTCAACGCCGATAACCCCGTCGGTTCCCTGGCCGGCCCCGACGCCGCCAAGGAGAAGTTCTTCCTGCTGGACATGTTCCCCTACCCGTCCGGCAAGGGGCTGCACGTGGGGCACCCGCTGGGCTACATCGCCACCGACGTCGTGGCCCGCTTCACCCGCATGACCGGCAAGAACGTGCTGTACACCATGGGGTACGACGCCTTCGGCCTGCCGGCCGAGCAGTACGCCGTCGCCACCGGACAGCATCCGCGCATCTCCACCGAGGCCAATATCGCCAACATGCGCCGCCAGCTGCGCCGCCTGGGCCTGTCCCACGACCCGCGCCGTTCTCTGGCCACCATCGACGTGGACTACGTGCGCTGGACCCAGTGGATCTTCCTGCAGGTGTACAACTCCTGGTTCGACCCGGACGCCCCACGCCGCGACGGCCGCGGCACCGGCGCCGCCCGCCCCGTGAGCGAACTGATCGAGAAGCTCGCCTCCGGGCAGGTGCCCACCCCGGACGGGCGCCCGTGGGCGGAGCTGACACCGGGGGAGCAGGCTGACGTCGTCGATTCCCACCGGCTCGCCTACGTCTCCTCCGCCCCAGTCAACTGGTGCCCGGGGCTCGGCACCGTCCTGGCCAACGAGGAGGTCACCAGCGAGGGCCGCTCCGAGCGCGGCAACTACCCGGTGTTCAAGCGGAACCTGCGCCAGTGGATGATGCGCATCACCGCCTACGGCGACCGGCTGGCTGAGGACCTGGACACGGTGGACTGGCCCGAGAAGGTCAAGACCATGCAGCGCAACTGGATCGGCCGTTCCGAGGGCGCCGAGGTCACCTTCGCGCTGCCCGGGGCCGACGCCGTCGGAGCCAGCCAGCACGAGCTGACCGTCTACACCACGCGCCCCGACACCCTGTTCGGAGCCACCTTCATGGTGGTCGCCCCGGAGCACCCGCTGCTGGGTGGCCTGTCCGGCGCCAGCCCGGAGCACGACGCCGCCGCCCTGACCGTGCCGCAGGCCTGGCCCGAGGGCACCCGCGACGCCTGGACCGGCGGCTACACCACCCCGGCCGAGGCGGTGGCCGCCTACCGGGCCCGCGCCGCCCAGGCCACCGAGGCCGAGCGCACCGATGAGGACCGCACCAAGACCGGCGTCTTCACCGGCCTGTTCGGCACCAACCCCGTCAACGGGGCACAGGTTCCCGTATTCGTCGCCGACTACGTGCTCATGGGCTACGGCACCGGCGCGATCATGGCGGTGCCCTCCGGCGACCAGCGCGACTGGGACTTCGCCCGCGCCTACGACCTCGACGTCATCGCCACCATTGCCCCGCCGGAGGGATTCTCCCTGGACGAGGCCGCCTGGACCGGCGACGGGCAGATCATCAACTCCGCCAACGCCGAGATCAACCTAAACGGCATGGGCAAGGACGAGGCCAAGGCGGCTATGACCGCCTGGCTGGAGTCCAAGGGCTACGGCCACGGCGCCGTCACCTACCGGCTGCGCGACTGGCTGTTCTCCCGCCAGCGCTACTGGGGCGAGCCCTTCCCGATCGTGTGGGATGAGGACGGCCGCCCCCACGCCCTGCCGGAGTCCATGCTCCCCGTGGAGCTGCCCGAGGTCAGCGACTACTCTCCGCGCACCTTCGACCCCGACGACGCCACTTCCTCCCCGGAGGCGCCGCTGGGCAAGGCGAGTGAGTGGGTGGAGGTCGAGCTCGACCTTGGCGACGGGCTCAAGACCTACCGCCGCGAGACCAACACCATGCCTCAGTGGGCCGGCTCCTGCTGGTACGAGTTGCGCTACATAGACCCGACCGACGCCGAGCACCTGGTCGATCCGGCCAATGAGGCCTACTGGATGGGTCCCCGCCCCGAGGGCGGCAACGTCTCCGGCGGTACCGACCTGTACGTCGGCGGCGTTGAGCACGCCGTCCTGCACCTGCTCTACTCCCGCTTCTGGCACAAGGTGCTGTTCGACCTGGGGGTCGTGTCCTCCTCCGAGCCCTACCACAAGCTGTTCAACCAGGGCTACGTGCAGGCCTACGCCTACACCGACGCCCGCGGCCAGTACGTGCCCGCCGACGAGGTCGAGGAGACCCAGGACGAGGACGGCAAGCCCGTATTCACCTGGCAGGGGCAACCCGTCAGCCGCGAGTACGGCAAGATGGGCAAGTCCCTGAAGAACATCGTCACCCCCGACGACATGTACGACGCCTACGGCGCCGACACCTTCCGCGTCTACGAGATGAGCATGGGCCCGCTCGACCAGGACCGTCCCTGGGACACCCGCGCCGTCGCCGGCGCCCAGCGCTTCCTGCAGCGGCTGTGGCGCAACGTCGTCGACGAGACCACCGGCGAGGTGACCGTCTCCGATGCCCCGGCCGATGAGGCGACCCGCCGCCTGGTCGCCCGCACCACCGTGGGCGTGCGCGAGGACTATGAGGGCATGCGCCTGAACACGGCGATCGCGAAGTTGATCGTGCTCAACAACCACCTCACGGGGCTCAAGACGGTTCCGCGCGAGGCCGTGGAGGCCCTGGTACTCATGGCCGCGCCCGTCGCCCCGCACATCTGCGAGGAGATCTGGCAGCGCCTCGGGCACAGCCGCTCCCTCGCCCACGAGTCCTTCCCGACCGTCGCCGATGAGGCGCTCCTGGCGGCCGAGAAGGTCACCTGCGTGGTGCAGGTCAAGGGCAAGGTCCGTGACCGCCTGGAGGTCGACCCCGACATCGACGCCGCCGAGCTGGAGAAGCTGGCCCTGGCCGCCCCCGGTGTGGTCCGCGCTCTGGACGGCCGCGGCGTGCGCAAGGTGATCGTGCGCGCCCCCAAGCTGGTGTCCGTCGTCCCCGAGTGAGGGGGCGGCGCCCCGCCGGGCGCGTGTCCGGTCACACCAGGATGCACACGCCGATGACGATTACCAGGTCGATAGTCGGCGTGTGAGACGCCGGGCGCCGACGTGCTGCGGGCCAGGCTCAGCGGCCGCGCAGGATGTTTCCCAGTATGGAGCGGGTGATCTGGCGGCCGGCGGAGCCGATCAGCTTCTCCACCTCACGCTGGCGCCGTTCTGCCGCCCGCTCCCGGGCCCGCTGCTCGCGCTCGGCCGCCTTCTCCGCCTCCCGCTGCAGCCGCTCGGCGGTGCGCTGGGCCTCCCGGGCGGCCGCGGCGTCCGCCTTCGCCTGCGCCTTGGCCGCCTCCTGCGCAGCCTTCTGGGCGGCCGCCTGCGCCTCGGCCTCCGCGCGCGCGGCCTCGGCCCGGACGGCCTCCTCCTCGGCGCGCTTGGTCAGCAACTCGTAGGCGGACTCGTTGTCAACCGCTTCTGCGTATTTGTGGCGCAGCGGCGAGGACGCCAGCACCGACTGGATCGTGGCCGGCTGTGCCGGACCCATCACCGCAGCCGGGGTATTCACGACGACGGGCGCCACCGGCGCGGGTCGGCCCTTCTCATCCAACACCGATACGACCGCCTGCCCGGTTCCCAGGCCGGTCAGCACCCGCGTCAGATCCAATGGCGAGACCGGGAAGGTGGACACGGCCTGCTTCAGCTTGGCGGCGTCGGCCGGCGTGTGCGCCCGCAGCGCGTGCTGGATACGGCTGCCGAGCTGGGCCAGCACCGCCTCGGGCACGTCCGTGGGGGACTGGGTGATGAACACGACGCCGACCCCCTTGGAGCGAATCAGCCTCACCGTGCGGGTAACCGCCTCCAGGAAGGCCTTGCCAGCGCCGTCGAAGAGCAGGTGAGCCTCGTCGAAGAAGAACACCAGCGACGGTTTATCCGGGTCCCCGACCTCGGGCAGCACCTCGAACAGCTCGCCCAGCAGCCACATCAGGAAGGTGGACAGCAGCCTCCCCTGGGACTGAATGTCCGCCAGCTCCAGGGAGGAGATGACGCCGCGACCGTCGGCGGCGGTCCGCAGCAGGTCGCGTACGTCCAGGGCCGGCTCCCCGAAGAAGACCGCGCCGCCGGCGGCCTCCAGGGCGGAGACCTGCCGCAGGATCACTCCGGCGGTCGCACTGGACACACCGCCGATGCCGCGCAGCTCCTGTTTGCCCTGCTCGGTGCCGGTCAGGTAGTCGACCACGCTACGCAGGTCCTTCAGATCAATCAGTGCCAGCCCCTGCGCATCCGCCCAGTGGAACACGAGCTCCAGCGCGGAGGTCTGGGTATCGTTCAGACCCAGCACGCGGGCCAGCAGCACCGGGCCGAAGGCCGTCACCGTGGTGCGGATGGGAGTCCCGGCTAAGGCGCCCGCGGCCGAGGCCGGCTGCGCCGCTGTCCCCTCCGGGCCGCCGAGCGTGAACAGCTCCAGTGGGAAGTCCCGCCCCTGCCACGCCTGCCCCGTGGCGGCGTTGCGCGCCACGAGCTTGTCTGAGGCGGTGCCGGCCTCCGCCAGGCCCGTTAGGTCACCCTTTATGTCGGACAGGAACACCGGCACGCCCACGGCTGACAGGCCCTCCGCAAGCAGTTGCAGCGTGCGGGTCTTGCCGGTGCCGGTGGCGCCGGCGACCAGGGCGTGACGGTTGAGCAGACCGAGCGGGATTCCCACATTCACGCCGGGCACCGGGGCGGGTTCTGCGGCCGGTTCCTGGGCCGGTTCCTCCTGCGTGGGGTAAGCCAGGTAGGTGCCCACCGGCAACACGGGGCCGGCAAAGGCGTAGCCGTCTCGCACGCGGGCGGCGTAGCCGGACGGTGCTTCCGACCCCTCGGCCGGGGCGTCCTTGGGTGCCGATGAAGCGGAGGGCGTCGGTTCCGCGGCCGCTGGGTCCCCGTCTCCAGGTGCCTGCGGCTGAGCCGGCGCGTCGATGGCTTGGGACGAGGACTCGGCGGTGGACTCGGTTTGGGCGGCCAGCGCCGCCTCTAGTGCCGCCTGCGCCGCAGCAGCCTTGGCGGCGGCTGCGTCGGCGGCCGCCTGTGCCGCCGCGGCCTTGAGGCGGGCGATCTCGGCTGGGTCCGGTGTGCTGCTCGTCATGCCCGCATCGTATGCGGACGTAACCGCCTGCGTCTTGTCGGCCGTTATCTCCGGGGCGGCCGATCCGTGCCTCCTGCTAGCCGGGGAGGGAGTCCGGCGCGAACCGGACGAGTGCACCGGCGTCTGGTACCTCCCTGTGGCTGCGATCACCGCGCCGTTGGTCTGACACGCCCGTGACAAGCAGCCGCCGTTCACCCGGCTGCCCGGGCCGGGGGCATACGCTTTTAGCATGGCGCTCACGGTGGTCACCGACTCGGCAGCCTGCCTGCCCCCCGCGCTCGCAGATGCGCGGGGGATTGTCGTTATCCCCCTGCACACCACGGAGGACGACGCCGGTACTGCGACGACGGCGCGCCCGGCTGTCGCTGAACTCGCTGAGGCATACCGCAAAGCGGCTGCCGGAGGAAACGAGGTGCTGGCCCTGCACCTCGCCTCCGCACTGTCCGGCACCGTGGACAACGCCCGCATAGCCGCACGCGAACTGGCCGCAGAAGGGGTGGCGGTGACGACCTTGGACTCCGGTGCCTCCGGCGGCGCGCTGGGGCTGGCCGCAGTGGCAGCGGCGGAGGCCGATGACGCCCGCCGTGGGGCCGCGCGTGCGCGCGAGTCCGTAGCCCGCTCCCGCCTGTTCTTCCTGGTCCAGGACCTGTCATACCTGCGCCGCGGCGGCAGGATTGACCGTGCCACCGCATTCGCCGGGGGCACCCTGGGGATCCGGCCCATCCTGACCACCGGGCCGCAGGGGATCAGCGTTGTGGAGATGGTCCGGGGCACCGCCCGCGCCCGCCGACACCTGATCGCGCAGGCGGTGCGCGCGGCCGGCGGAACATCGCTGACTGGTCCGCGCCCCCCGGCCGCACCCGTGCGACTCGCCGTTCACTTCTGCGACGACCCCGCCGCCGGACGCGCCCTGGAGAACGACCTGGCCGACGCGATGGTTGAGGCAGGAGCGGTCGTCGAGTCCATCATGCGCTCACCCGCCGACCCGGCCAGCCGAGTCCACCTGGGACCGGGCGCCCTGGGGATCGTGGTTGCACCGCACCTGGATCAGCCACGGTAAGGACGCCCCGTCGTCCACAGGCTCCTGTCGCCACAGGCCCGGCAGGCAGTACCCACAGCCTTCGAGACGGACCGTGCCCGATACCTCTACCGTCGGCCTATGAGCGGCAAGCGGGTGGCGGATCGTGTGGGCAGGCGCTCCCTGGACGAATTCGTGCGTATCGCCTGCTCTACCGACCCCGCGGAGCCCGTGCGCCGTCCCCGTCGCCTCGCCCTCGCCCCCAGGGCGGCAATCGGCCTCGGCATGGCCCTGGTGGTGGTCGCACTCGCCCTGGCACTCAGGACAGTCCTGATGGCGCCGCCGTCGACGCCCCAAGCCGACTCACGGGCGCCCGCTCCCGAAACTACCCCTGCCACCGCAACGGCTCCGGGTCCCGAGGCCCCGGAGAGCACCGCTGTGAGCACGGGCATGGCCGGCGAATTGGTGGTGCACGTGGCCGGAGCCGTGAGCAGTCCCGGCGTGGTCGTGCTCCCGGCGGGCGCGCGGGTCGTGGATGCCATCGACGCCGCCGGCGGAGCGCTGCCCGACGCGGATACCGACCAGCTCAACCTCGCCCGCACCCTGAGCGACGGCGAACAGGTGCGCGTACCACACGTGGGGGAGGACGCCTCTGCCTGGAACACCGGCGGCGGCATAGGTGAGCAGGCCGGATCCGACTCCGGCGCCACCGGCAGTGAGGGCTCGGGCACGACCGTCGGCGGGCGCGTCAACATCAACACCGCTGACGCCGCCGAGCTCGAGGCGCTGCCCGGTATCGGTCCGGCCTTGGCCCAGCGCATCGTCGACTACCGAAATGAGCACGGCCCCTTCGCCTCTGTAGACGAGCTGACGAGTGTCTCCGGCATCGGTGCGGCCAAGCTCGAGGCCCTACGGGACCGGGCGGCGGTATGAGTCGAACGAGCCGGTTCCTACAACGACGCCCCGCGGGCCGCAACGCGCCCCGCGCGGACGTCGCGCCCTGGGACGAGCCCAGTACGCTGCGACGCCTGTCCCCGCGCCCTCGCACTCGTCATGCCACCAGGGACCGCGCCCCGGAACCGTTGGACCTGCGGCTGGCGCCAGCCGCCGCAGCGGCCTGGGCGTCCGCCTTCTGGGCTGTGGGTCTGGGTGGGCCCCGCCCCTGGTCCCCAGCTCTGCTGGGGGCACTGGTCGCCGTGGCCGCGGCGATGCCACTCGGCGCGGCGGCGGCACGGTTCCGCCCTCCTCGTCACCGGCACGATCCCAGGCCCGGGGCGGGCTACCTTGAGGACTCGGCCGTAGGCTCACTGGCGGCCTCCCTGCTTGCCCTGGCCCTGACCATCACGGCAGTGCTGACCGTGACAGCAGCCGACTCCTGGTCCCGCGCTCGCGACCCGCTCACAATCGCCGCACAGGAGGAGCGCACCGTCACCTTGACTGGCACGCTCACCCGTACTCCGCGTGCCACCGCTACATCCAGGCGCACGACCGTACTCTCCGCGCTGTCCGTGGACGCCGTCGACGGTGCCCCCTCACACTTGACTGCCACTGTCCTGGGAGACGCCGACTGGTTGGCGGTCCCCCTGGGGGCGCCGGTGCGGGTGCGGGCGCGGCTGCGCCCCGCTGCCCCCGGTAAGAGCGAGGCGGCCATCATCGGCGCCAACGCGACCGTGAGCGTGACCGGCCCGGCCACGGGCCTCCTGAGCATCGTGGCGCGGCTAAGGGACGGGCTCGGCGACGCCGTGGGACCAGAGCCGACCGCGCCTGCCGCGGACCCCTCGCGGACCGGAGTGGACTGGCCTGCCGGTACCCGCGCCCTGGTGCCCGGCGTCGCCCTAGGCGACGACCACGCCCTGCCTACGCCGGTGCGGGAGGACATGCGGGCTGTCTCTATGACGCATTTGACCGCAGTGTCCGGCCAGCACGTCGCCATCGTCCTGGGGCTGGTGCTGGCCGCCCTGGGGGCTGCGCCCCGATGGGCGCGCGCCGCCGTGGGGGCACTGGTTCTGGCCGGGCTGGTGGTGCTTGTGCGGCCGGATGGATCCGTGCTGCGGGCGGCGGCTATGGGCGCGGTGATGCTGCTGGGCGTGGGTGCGGGACGGCGCTCCGCCTCCCTGCCCGCCCTCAGCGCGGGCGTGATCGTCCTGCTGCTGCTTGATCCCTGGCAGGCCCGCGACTACGGCTTCGCACTGTCGGTGCTTGCCACGGCCGGCATCCTCCTCGGTTCTGCGCCGCTGACCGCCGTGCTGTCCCGGCGCCTGCCACGTCCACTGGCCGCCGGGGTGGCGCTCCCGCTGGTTGCGCAGCTCGCCTGCGCCCCGGTGCTGGTGCTGCTGCGCCCGACCGTAGGGATCTGGTCGGTGCCGGCAAATGTGCTCGCCGCCCCACCGGTGCCGGTGGCAACCGTGTGCGGCATCCTCGCGGCCCTGGTGTCACCGCTGAGCCCGCGGGCCGCGGTCCTCATAGCCTGGCCGGCGACGGCGTCATGCGCCTGGCTGGTACTAGTGGCCCGCGCCTTCGCCCGCCTGCCCGGGGCATCGGTCAACTGGCCGGGGCACATTACCGGGGCGCTACTGCTGGCGGGTATTGAAGCCGCAGTGATCGCCGCCGCCTACTGGCGGGGGCGGCGTCGCACGCTTCGTCGGCGCAGGCGTGGCAGGCTATGAGCCATGGCAACCTCACGACCCTCCCGCGGCGCGCGTCGTACCCCCGACGGACCCGCCTGGGACGAGGTGCGCCTCGCGCCCATCGTGCTGATAAGAGCGGGAGAGGAGCTGCTGGCCGACCGGGCCGTCGCCCGGCTCCTGGCCCAGGCACGTCAGCAGGACCCGGCCACGGAGGTCAGCACCGTGGAGGCCGCCACCTACGAGTCCCACCAGCTGGACACGCTGGTATCACCGTCCCTGTTCGGTGAGCCCAAGCTAGTGCTCATCCCCTCCCTTGAGCAGATGACTGACGCGCTGCTGACCGACCTACTCGCCTATGTGCCGGCACCCGCCCCAGACGTCGTCGTCGTACTGCGGCACAATGGCGGCCAGCGCGGCAAGAAGCTGTTGGAGGCGCTGGCCAAGTCCCCCTACCCGGTAGTGACTATCCAGGCGGTGAAGTCCCCCAAGGACAAGGCCGCCCTGGTGGGTGCGGATGTGCGGCGCGCCGGACGGCGCATTGATCCCGAGGCCGTCGGCGCACTGGTGGACGCCCTCGGCAACGACTTGCGGGAACTGTGCGCCGCAGCCGAGCAGCTGGTTAGCGACACCCAGGGAACGATCACCGTAGAGGCAGTCAACACCTACTACGCCGGCCGCTTCGAGGCCACCGGCTTCACTGTTGCCGACGCAGCCGCGGCCGGGAACGTCGTCAAGGCCGTCACCGCCCTGCGGCACGCCCTGGCTACCGGCACCGATCCCGTGCCCATCGTCGCCGCCCTGGCCATGAAGATACGTCAGCTCGCCCGGGTTGCCGCCATGGGCGGTCGCCGGGGAGTGACGGCCCGCGACCTGGGCATGGCGCCGTGGCAGGCCGATCGCGCCCGCCGTGAACTGGCCGGCTGGTCCGATGACGCCCTCGCCGTTGCGATCCAGGCGGTGGCCCGCGCCGACGCCGAGGTCAAGGGCGCCTCCCGCGACCCTGTTTACGCGGTCGAACGCGCGGTGCTCACGATCTGTGACGCCCGCCGTGGCCGGCTTCCCCGGCGTGCCTCCTAGGACCGCGCCCGCCTCGGGCGACGGGCGCGGGCCCCCACTGCTCAGCCGTCCGCGAGGCGGGCCAGCGTGAGCGCTGTGCTCATCGCCGCGCACGCCGCCTCGTAGCCCTTGTCCTCATCGGATCCCGGAGCGCCGCAACGGGCCAGCGCCTGGGCCTCGGTATCGCAGGTGAGCAGGCCGAACCCCACCGGCACCCCGGTGTCCAGGGCAACTCGGCTCAGCCCATCGGTGGCGGCCCGGCACACGTAGTCGAAGTGCGGGGTGCCGCCGCGGATGACGACTCCCAGCGCAACCACGGCCTCGGCCCCGCCCCGCGCGGCAGCGGCAGCGAGGATCGGCAGCTCGAAGGAACCGACCGCCCGCACGACGCTTGCCTGCGCCCCCGCGTCCTCAACGGCTCGCAGTGCCCCCGCGAGCAGGCCGTCCATGACCTGCTCATGCCATTGCGCGGCGACAACCGTCACCCGCATGCCTGGCGCGCGCGGCGCGCTCTGCTCCGGTGCCCCGGTTCCACTCATCGTGCTGCTCCTTCTGCTCTGGTACTGGTGTGTGCGGGTCGAACGCTGGCGGCGGGATCAGCGGACTGCGGTACGACTGCGGGCGATGCATCACCGAGCTCAGGGCCGGCGAGCAGATGGCCCATGCGATCGCGCTTGGTACGCAGATAAGCGAGGTTCTCCCCATTGGTGAAGGTCGGGGTCGCCCGCCGGGCGGAAACGCGCACCCCGTAACGCTCCAGGCCCGTAACCTTGTCCGGATTATTCGTCATGAGCTCCACCGAGCGCACTCCCAGGAAACGCAGCACCTGGGCGGCCGTGGCATAACTGCGCGCATCAACCGGCAGCCCCAGGGCGACGTTGGCATCCAGGGTGTCCATGCCCGCCTCCTGAAGCGCATAGGCCCGCAGCTTGTCGATCAGGCCGATGCCGCGCCCCTCGTGGTCGGAGGCGTAGACAAGCACACCGCGTCCGCGAGCGCTGATCTCCTCCATCGCGGCGCGTAGCTGCGGACCGCAATCACAGCGCAGGGAGGACAGCACGTCGCCGGTCAGGCAGGCGGAGTGCACTCGGGTGAGGACATCCTCACCGTCCGCGATACTGCCGCACACGAGTGCCAGGTACTCGGCGCCGTCTACCCTGGAGCGCAGGGCGTGCGCGGTGAACTCCCCGTGCGCAGTGGGCAGATGCGCGGTGACGACCTTCTCGACGAGCTCCTCGTGCAGCCACCGGAAGCGCTCCAGGTCCTCGACCGAGATCATGGGCAGTGAGTGCGCGTCGGCGAACTCCCGTAGTTGGTGGCGGCGCGCCATGGTTCCGTCGTCGTTGACGATCTCGACTAGGACCCCGACCGGCCGGTGTCCCGATAGGCGCATGAGATCGACGGCGGCCTCCGTGTGCCCACGGCGCGCCAGGATTCCGCCCTCGCGTGCACGCAGGGGGAACACGTGGCCGGGGTGGACGAGGTCGGCCGGCGCCGACCCGGGGTCGGCTATGACGCGAATGGTGCGTGCCCGGTCATCCGCGCTCACGCCGGTGGTTATCCCAAGGCTGGCGTCGGCGCTCAGCGTGAAGGCCGTCCGCTTGGGATCGGTGTTGTGCTCGGTCATCATGGGGATGTCCAGGCGGTCTAGTTCACCGGCCGTCGTCGGAACACAGATGATGCCCGTTGAGTGGCGGATCGCGAATGCCAGCTGCTGGGGCGTGGCCGTGTCCGCCGCGAAGACGAGGTCTCCCTCGTTCTCCCGGCCCTCGTCGTCGACCACGATGACCATGCGGCCCTGCCGGAGCGCGTCAAGGGCCTGCTCGACGGTGTCAAGGCGAGTGCCGTCATGACCGCCGGGGCGGTGGCCCGGCTGGGTGCCCGCGGGCCCACGCTGCGCCGTGGGAGGGCAGCTGGTGGGCATGCTCACTCCTCCTCCAGGTGGGAGTCTGCGGCCAGGAGCCGCTCGACGTACTTCGCCATGACATCTACCTCCAGATTCACCCGGTCGCCCGGCATCCTGATACCGAGTGTCGTACGGCGCAGAGTCTCGGGAATGAGACTGACGCTGAAGAACGGCTCGTCCCGGTCAGGCCCCCTGCCGCCGCCGGCGCTGACGCCGACCACGGTCAGGGATACCCCGTGGTCAGGGATACCCCGTCGACGGCGACCGAGCCCTTGGCGGCGACGTACCGGGCAAGATCCTGAGGCAGGCCGACTCGCAGGAGGTCCCAGTTCTCCCCGTGCCGGCGCTCAAGGACCTCGGTTGCGGCGTCGACATGGCCCTGGACCACGTGGCCGCCGAGCCGGTCACCCATGCGCAGCGCCCGCTCGAGGTTGACGCGGTCCCCGGGAGCAAGCATCCCCAGGGCCGTGCGCGTGAGCGTCTCCGCCATCAGGTCTGCGGTGAAGGCGCCGTCGTGCAGCTCGGCGACGGTAAGGCAACAGCCGTTGACGCAGACGGAGTCGCCCTCCCGGGCGTCCGCGGTGACGGTGGGTGCGGCTACCGTGAGCCGGGCGGACTCTGCGTGGGTGTCGAGCCGGATGACCCGCCCGAGCTCCTCGATAATTCCCGTGAACATTAGTGAATCTCCTCGGTATTCATGCCGGTGAGCGGGGTGGTTGATGAGACGGCGCGGTGCCGGCCGCCGGGTTCGCCGGCCACCCGGACCACAAGATCCTCGCCTGCGCCCAGGACCTCAGCCTTGACGTGCTCGAGCCGCAGGATGTCAGCGATTGTTGACACTCCGAAGTCTGCGACGGCGGCGGGCCCCGCACCTAGCAGCGCGGGCGCAATGTAGGCGACCACTTCATCGATCAGGCCTGCGCGCAGGAAGGCGGCCGCAAGGGTCGGGCCGCCCTCCAGGAGGACGTGGCGGACCTGCCTGGATGCCAAGGTGGCCAGAACGGCGTGCGGATCGTGCTGCGGCAGCAGCAGGTGGTTGGCGTCGGCGAGTACCTGTGCGGTGGGCGGGATCGGCCGCGAGCCGGCAACCACCCGCAGCGGCTGCAGTCGGTCAGGTGCCGGCCGCCCCGACTGGTCGCGGATGGTCAGGGCCGGGTCGTCGGCCAGGACGGTGCCGGTACCCACCATGATGGCGTCACAGTCCCGGCGCAGCCGGTGGGCGTCATGCCGGGCCGTAGCGGAGGTGATCCACCGGCTTGTCGCGTCGGCGGCGGCGATGCGGCCGTCGAGGGTCGCCGCGAGCTTCCACGTCACCATGGGACGGCCCGTGGTGACGGCGAAGAGCCACGGGCGAATGAGCTCAGCGGCCTGCTCGGCGTAAATACCCCGCTTGACGCTGACCCCGGCGGCTGCGAGCGCCTCCGCGCCACCCCGAGCCTGCGCAGTGGGATCCGCCAGCGCGTAGACGACCGTGGCGACCCCCGCGTCCAGGAGCGCCTGGGTGCAAGGACCGGTACGGCCTTGATGGTTGCAGGGCTCAAGTGTGACGACGGCGGTGGTGCCGCGCGCGCTGATGCCCTTTGCTGCCAGACTAGTCAGGGCGTCGACCTCGGCGTGGGCAGTGCCTGCGCCACGGTGATGCCCCTCGGCCAGGACGTCGCCGGCGGGGGAGACAATGACGCAACCGACGCGGGGATTAGGGCCGGCGGGGGCGTCCGGCGAGGCGGCGATGGCGATGGCGCGCAGCATCGCGGCCCGCTCCGCCAATGAGAATGCGGTCATGTGATCCTCTCTCCCGGGCGCGCTGGGGGAGAGGACACGCGGGTGTAGCGGACGGCAGGAAGATAGCGCGCCGCAGCACCGAGTGCCCGTGTGCACTTCCCATCCGGACTATCACCGTCGGTCCAGGAGTCTCACCTGGTCAGCCGCCCGCAGCTGCGGGCGGGTCGCGGACTGTCACCGCCGGCTCGGACTTACACCGACCCCAGAGCACACGAGAATGTCTCGTCGCGGTGAATATACCGAGTTACGGTCACTGGCACCAGCGGTTCGCGCCAAGGCGTCACTACTTCTTGCGATAGAGGGACTTCGTGGCGAATACCGGCTCATTGGTCACCTGGA
Source organism: Actinomyces sp. 565 (assembly GCF_010365615.1). Lineage (NCBI taxonomy): Bacteria > Bacillati > Actinomycetota > Actinomycetes > Actinomycetales > Actinomycetaceae > Actinomyces > Actinomyces sp. 565. The sequence continues at coordinate 71,881 of NZ_PIZD01000002.1, read as the reverse complement.
TCCCCAGGGACCGGAAGATGCCCTCATCCACCGGCCCCAGGATGGTGGAGGTGTGCACGTCGCAGCCGCGCAGGCTGCCCAGCTGGTCCAGTGCGCGGGCCGCGTTGGCGTCCCCGTTGGCGGACACCGCCAGCGCGATCAGCACCTCATCGGTGTGCAGGCGCGGGTTGCGGCTGCCCAGGTGGCGGGTCTTGAGGGTCTGGATCGGCTCGATCGACTCCTTGGCCAGCAGGTCCACCTCCGGGTCGATACCGGCCAGGCGCTTGAGGGCGTTGAGCAGCATGGCGGAGGAGCAGCCCAGCAGCGGGGAGGTCTTGCCCAGCTCGATCGTTCCGTCCGGCAGCTCAATGGCCGCCGCAGGGGCGTCGGTCGCAGCGGCCAGTTCCAGCGTCGGCCGGACCACGGGACGGTCCTCCTTGGCTATGCCGAGCTTGCTCATAAGCAGGGCGATGCGCCCTGACTGGACCGGCTCGAGCATGTCCCGCTTCTCCACCACCAGCGCCTTGTAGTAGCGGCGGATCACCTCTTGCTTGGAGGCCTCCCGGCACACGGCGTCGTCACTGATGCAGTAGCCGACCATATTCACCCCCATGTCGGTGGGAGAGGCGTAGGGGGAGGCGCCCATGATCTGCTCGAACAGGCGCGACAGTACCGGGAACACCTCGACGTCGCGGTTGTAGTTGACCGTCTGTACGCCGTGGGCGGCCAGGTGGTAGGGGTCGATCATGTTCACGTCGTCGAGGTCGGCGGTGGCGGCCTCGTAGGCGATGTTGACGGGGTGGTCAAGTGGTAGGTTCCAGATGGGGAAGGTCTCGAACTTGGCGTAGCCGGAGGAGATGCCGCGCATGTGGTCGTGGTAGATCTGCGACAGGCAGGTGGCCATCTTGCCCGAGCCCGGCCCCGGCGCGGTGACGACGATCAGATCGCGGGACGTCTCGATGTACTCGTTGCGCCCGTACCCCTGGTCGGAGACGATGCGGGCCACGTCGTTGGGATATCCCGGGATCGGGAAGTGGCGGTAGACGTTGATTCCGAGCTTGTTCAGCTTGCGCTTGAACTCGGCGGCCTGCTGGTTGTCATCCGTCCACTGGGTGATCACCACGCTGCCCACGTACAGCCCGTAGTCGCGGAAGGCGTCTACGTGGCGCAGCACCTCGTCCTCGTAGGAGGTGCCGTGGTCGGCGCGGATCTTGTTCCGGGAGAAGTCCTTGGCGTTGACGGCGACGATGATCTCGACGTCGTCGGCCAGCTCGGCGAGCATCACGATCTTGTTGTCGGGAGTGAAACCGGGCAGGACACGGGAGGCGTGCATGTCATCGATGAGCTTGCCGCCGAACTCCAGGTACAGCTTGCCGCCGAACTGGGCGCGCCGCTGGGCGATGCGCTCGGACTGCATCTTGAGGTACTTGTCCCGATCGAACCCGATACGCATGCCTTCTCCTCGCGGTCGCTTCAATGGTGCGGCCTGGCGGTAGGACGCCGGCCTGAGGAATCGTAACGCCATCGGCGCATGCCGATAGAACCGCGCCAATGGATGGAAGTCTCACGTGCCTTCCGGGACGGGGCCGGACCGCCAGGGGAGTCTGGTGTATTGCGCAGCAGGGATGAGGGAAGAAATGCGGAGGGGGCATCCCTCCGGTGAGAGACGCCCCCTCGTGGCGCAGTTGGATGCGCAACGATCACATGGCGTTGACGCGCTTGGCCAGCTTGGACTTGCGGTTGCGGGCCTGGTTGCGGTGAATGACGCCCTTGGAGACGGCCTTGTCCAGCTTGCGGGAGGCCTTGCGCAGATGCTCCTCGGCGGCCTGCTTGTCGCCGGCCTCGACGGCCTCGCGCGTGCGGCGCACGTAGGTCTTGAGCTCGGACTTGATGGACTTGTTGCGCAGGCGGGCCTTCTCATTGGTCTTGATGCGCTTGATCTGAGACTTGATGTTCGCCACTGTGAGTGAAGCTTTCTGGTGTCTGAATGGTCAATGGCCGGAGAGAGGGTTGGCGCTACGGGCGGACTTGAGGTGGTGGAAGCACCCGGCAGGCCCGATCGCCGGACCCCGAAGCCGGCCAGGCCAGAGGTCCAAAGGGCACTCTAGCACCAGGCGCAGGCACTGATCCCGGCCGGATGAGCCCCGCTGACGTGAGGTGCGTCGCGCTACTTCCGACCGCCTCGTGTGCTCAGGCCCAGTGGGCGCGCAGGGCAGTAACGACGCCGTTGAAGGTGGACCGGTTCATGGTGGCACCCTCGCGGCGCACCACATCGGGTTCCACGAGCAGCAGCCGGTCCAGGCGCACCTCGCTGGGGCGGCCCTTGGAATCCCACGGCCCGGTGCCGACATCGTGCCAGTAGCGGCCCCAGCGGGCCTCCTGGGCGGCGTCGAGATCGTGGTCCTTGCTGGTCAGCTGCGCGACGACGAGTCGCTTGCCGTGCCGCGCCAGGACGAGTACGGGCCGGTCCTTGCCCTGGGTGGGGTCCTCCTCGAAGGGCACCCAGGTCCATACCACCTCGCCAGGATCGGCGTCGCCGTCGGGGTCGGGGGAGTAGGTGAAGTCCGGCAGGCCCAGGGAGGCGACGTCGTAGCCGGCGACGCCGTCGTGCGCGCCTGCGCGGGAGCTGCGGGCACCCGGCAGGGAGGTAGTGCGGGAGACGCCTTGGCCTGCGCTTCCCGGCCGCCTTGGCCCGGAGTCGGCTACGGCGCGTTTGCGCGACTTCTCACCGGCGGCCAGCTCCTTGTCAATCGCGTCAGCCACCGCATCCTTGGCGGTGGAGGCGAAGATTCTGGCGATCCGCTTGAGCAGTGGGGAGGACATGGAGCAGACCCTATCGTCGAAGGTACGACCTGCTGCCACACACACGACTTCCAGCCACACGCACGCGTGGAGCCGCCCCGAACGCGCGACCGGTTGGGGCACGGGCCCGGGCGCGAGAGGCACTCGGCTAGGCCCGAGGTATTGGCGGATCCGCCATACGTGCCAGCAGTGCCCAGAAGACCGCGCCGCCCACCGCGGCCCAGGCCAGGACGGGGCCGACGCTGCTCCATTCCAGGCCGCCGGCGTCGGTCAGGGCGCTCGGTCCAAGCGTCAGCGCCCGCGTCACCAGCGAGTAAGGCCACATCCCTGCCAGGGACCGCGACTGGTAGGTGACGGCAATGCCGATGACCGCTCCCGCCAGCCCCAGGGCCACGGGTGCAGCGAAGGACCGCAGCCGCATCGACAGGGCCGACTGCCAGCCCACCAGCGGCACTGCCGCCACCACCGCCAGCAGTGCGCAGACCGTGAAGCCGATGGGCAGGCCCCCATCCAGGTGCAGGAGCACCAGACCTGACAGATAGGTGAGTGCGATCAGCATCGGAGCAGTGTGAAGCGGCGGCATTCTCATAGCTAGTGCAGCGTCAGCGTCTCACGTCCTGCGGCGAGGATAGCTAGTGCTTTGATTAAACGGTCGTCCTGTCAGTCACTTTCTGTTACACTCGGCACATGCCCAAGACGAATTTCCCTGAAATCCCGTACGAAGTTGTCGGATGCCCTAAAGACTCCTTGCGCGTAAAGAATCCAGTAGGTAACGTGTCTGCGCCCCTGCGAGAACTGCAACGACACGCTGGTGCTGTAGGTGATCCAGGTCAGATAAATAAGTGGCCAAGGCGCCCGCTTCTTGAACTCATATGGCGCTGCTATATGGTCGCTTCGAGCTTGGAGGAAACTAAGGTCGACGGAGGCGGGAGGCGGTGGCGCCGGAGTGGTGCGTACGATCGGATGGATCCTTCGGAAAAGGTAGCGATTAGCTATTTTCTCGGCATGGTTCAATGCGGGCTTGTTGCTGAAAGGGTGTTTGGTGCGTATCCGTTGGTGCACGTGGACCGTGTGCTCGCGCTGTCTGGAAAGGTGCTGCGGGGCAGTAGGCCGGACCTTGTCGGCTACAGGAGGCGTGTGTCGAGTTCAGGGGTTGTCTTTGATGGTAGCGCACTATTTGAGGCGAAAGGTAGGACAAATAGAGGAACTAAAGCGGTGGTCGCTAGTGCGGTCAAGCAGGTCAATGACCCTCCGAGGGAAGTCAGGTCCCTTGTGGGGGCAAACGCTATACACGTCGCCTCTGTTGCTCATTTTTCGGACGCGGCGATCGGCGCCAAAAGTACTAAGCAGGGTAGCGTTTGGCGCAGCCATTTGGTTGACCCTGAAGCGGGTGGCGACGATCGGTGTGACCTTGAGCGCTTGCGCATCCTTGTCGATGTCGCACATTATCTTCCTGTCGTGAGAGCATTTCGAGAAATTGAGGATGAATCTCGGAATGGTGATGTGCGCAGTGAATATATAAGCGGAAGTGAGTTTGTTGTTGCGAATCTTTTGGGGGGTGACCTCGAAATAGCTATTCCTGGTAAGGTGTATTCGGCGTTGGCGGGTATTGAGGGAGGCAGGGCGAACCTGAGCGACAAAAAACTAGAGGCTCTTGGCGATACTGTGACAGTGGAACTTTCGGAGTCATTTTCGGAAGTTGATTCGGTATTTCCGGCTGAACTCAATGATGTGCAGGTGAGGTGGTTACGCGATAGTTGATATGCTGCGCAGCCCGAAGTGTTCGTTGGGATTAGTGGGAACTTTGGGGCCCTGGGTGCAGTTTGTGTGCGGATGTTCCGGCTGCTAGGCGGTGTGCGGTATATGTGCTTGGCATATGCTTGGCGGGTGCGTCTGCTGTGAGCTTGCCTGTGTTGGCAATCTCATGCTAGGCCTAGTAACATGGGGCGCCTTTCTGTTTAGGTTGGTGAATGACTTGTGTTTATCTGTGGCGGGTTCTCTAATGCTGCCGGTCGTGTGTACCGAGCCCGCGCCATAGCCAACCGGAACCGTCCGGATCGGGACGCGGCCTGGTCCCGGTCGGCGTCGGCGGTGCGGGGGAAGGTACACCGCCTACCCCGACCGGAACCGCTAGAACAGTCCGCCGAAGACCCAGCCGAACAGGGCCTGGGCGTAGAGCAGGCCTGCCACCAGGTTGCAGAGCGTGCCGGCGAGGAACACCAGCACGGGCTTCCAGCCGGCCTCCCGCAGGGCGCCAGCACGGAACTCCAGGCCGATTGATACGAAGGCCAGGGTGAAGAACAGGGTTTGGAGCGCCTTGGCGGAGGCCAGGCCAGTGCTCAACCAACTGGTATCGTCCGCGACCAGGCCGGGCGCAGCGGCGGCGATGGCGGAGACCAGCACCGACGCGGCGATGAAGCCGAGGACGAACTTCGGGAAGCGCTGCCAGACCTCGTGCCAACCGGGACGGGACGCGGCGGTGCCGTCGGTGCCGCGGTCCACGCGCAGGGTGAACCAGAGGGACAGGCCCACGGCTACGAAGCCGATCAAGGCGTTCTGCGTCATCTTCACAATCGCGGCGAACTCGAGCACGTCCTCACCCGCGACGGCACCGGCGGCGGTCACGGCCGCGGTGGTGTCGATGTTTCCGCCGATCCAGGCGCCCGCAACCGGCGCAGACAGCCCCATCAGGGCGGCGAGCCAGGGCAGCAGGAAGATGCTCGGCAGGGCGAAGACCACAACCAGTCCGGCCGTGTAGGCGAGCTGCTCCCGCTTGGCGTTGACGGCTCCCGCCGCCGCCACGGCGGCCGAGACCCCGCAGACCGACAGGGCGGTGGCGAGCAGCGCCTTCAGGTGCGGCTCCACGCGCAGCAGGCCGGCGATCCACCAGGTGAACAGGAAGACCGTCGAGATCATGAGCAGGGCCTGAATGATCGCCGGCGCCGCCGCCGAGGCGATCACGTTGATATTGACGGTGGACCCCAGGAGTACCAGGCCTGTCTTGATGAAGAACTCGGTGCGGAACGCCGCCGAGAGACGGTCGATGACGCCGAGCGTCGACAGAAGGGCATTGGCGGCGAAGCCCAGGGCGATGGCGTATACGGGAAACTCGATCGTTCCGGCGATCGCGCCGAACCAGGTGCCCTCGCTCCAGACGGGGACGTGGCTGTCCAGGTAGTCGACGGCGGCGGCCAGGCCGACGACGATGACGAGTCCGAGCAGGGTCCAGCCCGGGGCGGCGGTCTCCTGGCGAGTGCTGGGCTGCGCTCGGCGTCGGGGACGGTGTTGGCGGGAGTGCTGATGCGGCCGGCAGCAGTCATCCCAACCACCCCGAGATGTCCGGAATGATGCCGAGCAGGGCCAGGCCGAGCAGGGCGAGTCCGGTGATCGTGGCGAGCCAGTCCTCGCTCAGGGAGAACTTTCCGTCGCCGTCGGGCGGGATGACGGTGGCGGGTGGGACGTCGACGTGACCGTCTGCGGCCTTGGTACTACGGTACGTGTGGCTGGCAGGGGGCATGGGCAGACCTTTCGGGTACTGCTACGTACACGCCAGGGCCTGCCCCGACAAATGGGGCCCGTAAGAGGGACAAACACATCAGGAGTCGTCGGCAGGCACCTGCCGACGCAGCTCGTGTCAAGGGAAGGGCGTGTCAGTCGGCAGCGGTGATGCGGATACCGCGACACATACACATCTCGGCCGCGCCGAAGCGGTCGACGGCGGTGCCGACGACCGAACGGAGCGGGAGAGGACTGAACACGCTTTGGACAATAGGGCAGGGCGGAGGGGACTATCCAGACCTGTCCGCATGGCGAACTACGGTGATTCTCGGCACGTAACAAGTGCCGGTCTCGGTATGTAACGAGTGCCGGTCTCGGCGTGTTACTGGTGCCGGTCTCGGTGGGTGGCGGCCTTCATGGTGGCGACGAAGTCGCGCAGCTCGGCCTGCAGGGCCGCAACTGCGGCGGCGTACTCGGGCGAGTCCTCACCAGCGGTGCGCGCAGCCGCCGCCAGGGCCGGGGTATGCGCCTCCACGAGCTTGACCACGGCCGAGCCGGAGATCGCCCCGTCCGCGCCCGCGGCGATCGCCTCGGCCACCTGCTCGGGGCCGGAGATGCCGAAGCCCAGCATCACCGGCGCGGCCGCATCCTGGCGCAGCCGCGCCACCGACTGCGCCAGTCCCACGGTTGAGGAGGCGCGTTCGGTGCCGGTCACTCCGGCCCGGGAGACCGCGTACACATAGCCGCGGGAGGCCCTGGCCACCGCGTCGAGGGTCTGGGCAGTTGCCGACGGCGGGGCGATGTAGACGGCGTCGATCCCGGCGGCCGCCGCGGCGGCGGAGAACTCCGCGGACTCGCGCACGGGCACGTCCGGCAGCAGCACCGAGTCGACCCCGGCGGCGGCGCAGCGGGCGTAGAACTCCTCCAGGCCGACCGCGAAGGGCACATTGCCGTAGATGAGCATGCCGATAGGCAGCTGAGGGTGGCGCGCGCGCACCCGCGCCACCACCTCCAGGCAGTCGGCCAGACCTGCCCCGGCCTCCAGTGCCCGCAGGTGCGCGCGCTGGATCGTCGGCCCGTCGGCCACCGGGTCGGAGAAGGGCGTGCCCAGCTCCAGGGCGTCCGCACCGCCGGCGATGAGCGCCTCGATAATGGCCTCGGACGCGGCCGGGGTGGGGTCGCCGACCATGACGAAGGGCACGAAGGCGCCCGCGTCGGCGTCTGCCAGGCGGGAGAACATGGCGGGGTAGCGGCTCATCTCAGGCCTCCTCTTGCGCGTGGCCCGGCACGGACGAGGCGGCCGCCCCGGCGCGCGCCAGCGACAGGTACTCGGTGCGCTTGCCCATTTCCTCGACCATGGCGGCGGCCCGGGCCACGGCGGAGTCCTCGGAGAAGGTGCCGCCCAGGCGCATGCGCACCTGCTCCAGGTCCTTGTCCCCGCGGCCGGACAGGCACACCAGCAGGTGCGGCGTGGGAGCGTCGGCGGGCGTCTCGCGGGCGATCTTCAGCGCCTGGGCGAGCGCGTGGGCGGACTCCAGGGCCGGGACGATGCCCTCCCAGCGGCTCAGCAGGCGGAAAGCCTCCACCGCCTCGTCGTCGGTGACCGCCACGTACCGGGCGCGCCCGGAGTCGGCCAGCCAGGCGTGCTCGGGACCGACGCCGGGGTAGTCCAGCCCCGCCGACACGGAGAAGGACTCCTCCACCTGGCCCTCTGGCGTGCGCATCAGGTAGCTGCGGGCGCCGTGGAGAATGCCGGTGGTGCCATTGTTGATGGGGGCGCCGTTGCGGGGCGTGTCCAGCCCCTCGCCGGCGGGCTCCACCCCGACCAGGCCGACGCCGACGTCGTCGATGAACTCGGAGAACATGCCGATCGCGTTCGAGCCGCCGCCCACGCAGGCGATCACCTGATCGGGCAGCCGCCCGGTCAGGGCCAGGATCTGGGCGCGTGCCTCAAGGGAGATGCAGCGGTGGTACTCGTGCACGATCGTGGGGAAGGGATGTGCCCCGGCGGCCGTGCCCAGCAGGTAGTGGGTGGTGGCGAAGGAGGCGGTCCAGTCGCGCAGGGCCTCGTTGACGGCGTCCTTCAGGGTGCCGGCGCCACTGGCCACGGGCACCACCCGCGCCCCCATCAGCTCCATGCGCTCCACATTGGCGGCCTGCCGCACCACGTCGGTGGCACCCATGTAGATGGTGCAGTCCAGGCCGAGCAGTGCGCACACCATGGCGGTGGCGGTGCCGTGCTGGCCGGCGCCCGTCTCGGCGATGATGCGGGTCTTGCCCATGCGCTTGGCCAGCAGTGCCTGCCCCAGCACCTGGTTGCCCTTGTGGGCGCCGCCGTGCACCAGGTCCTCCCGCTTGAGGAAGATACGGGCGTTGCCCTCCCGGGGCAGGTTGCGCAGCTCCGTGACCGGGGTGGGGCGCCCCAGGTAGCGGCGCATGAGCTCGTCCAGTTCGGCGGCGAAGGACGGGTCCGACTGGGCGTCGATGAAGGCGTCCTCGAGCTGGTCCAGGGCGGGGATCAGCAGCTCGGGCACGTACTGGCCGCCATAGGGGCCGAAGTAGGCACTCAACCGCGGGTGCGTGTGGTCGGCGTGCTCCCGGCGCGCCGGGACCGCGTCTGTTGCGCCGACACTGGGCTCGGCGGCGTCGGCGGCAGCGGGGCGCGCAGCACCCCTCGCAGGCATGGGCACGGCGGTGGCCAGCACCTCGGCCACCACGCCCGGGTCGGGGGCTGCGGACAGGGTCGAGCCGATCAGCAGGGCATCTACCTGCCCGGCAAGGCGCCGCACGTCGTCGGCGGTCTCCACCCCGGACTCGCCCACCAGCACCACGCCCGACGGCGCCAGCGGCGCCATCTGCTCGGTGCGGGAGATGTCGGTGGCCAGCGTGCGCAGGTCGCGGTTGTTGATACCGATCACCCGCGCACCCAGGGTGGCGGCCCGGTGCATCTCCTCCGGGGTGGACACCTCCGTGAGCACCTCCATGCCCAGCGAGTGCGCGAGCTGTGCCAGCTCGGCGTAGACGTCGTCGGGCACCACCGAGAGCATCAGCAGGATCGCGTCCGCCCCCAGGCTGCGGGCGGCCAGCACCTGGACCGGATCGACGATGAAGTCCTTGCACAGAACCGGCACATCCACCACCGCGCGCACGGCGGCCAGGTCCTCGAAGGAGCCGTTGAACCGGTCCGGCTCGGTCAGCACGGACACCGCCGCCGCCCACGGCGCGTAGGCGCGGGCCAGCGCGGCCGGGTCATAGCTGGAGCGGATGGTGCCGCGCGAGGGTGAGGCGGACTTGCACTCCATGACCAGCGCGGGCCGCGGGCTCGCGTGCCCGCCGGTGCGGGTGCGCAGCGCATCTGCGAAGGAGCGCCGGGAGGGCTCCAGCTGCTCGGCGCGCAGGTGCCCGAAGCGGGCGCGCAGCTCGGGCAGGCGCTCACGCCGGGCGGCCACGATCGTATCCAGGACGGTGCCGGTGGCGATCAGACGCTCATCCACCGGACGGCGCTCCGGCCGGGCACCACCGGGGGTGGAGACGCCGCTCATCGGGCCTCATCCTCCGCGGCGGCCTTGGTCATGGAGTCCAGGTGCTCGGCAACTCGGCCACTGGCCAGCTGCTCCAGAGCCATGCGCGTGCCATCGGCCAGGTTGTCGGCGGGTCCGGCGAGGTACAGCAGCGCCCCGGCGTTGACGGCGATCGCGTCGCGGTGGGCCGGCTCGCCCCGGCCGGCGAACACCTCCCGCAGGAGGGCCGCGTTCTCCGTCGGCTCGCCGCCCAGCACATCCTCCAGGGCGTAGGTGCGCACTCCCAGCTCCTCGGGCGTGACCTCGTAGGCCTTCACCCCGCGCGGGGTGGCCTCCCGCACCTGGGTGATGCCGTGCACAGCGATCTCATCGGTGCCGGCCCCGTGCACGATCAGGGCCCGCTTTCGACCCAGCTTGACCATGGTCTGGGCGATCATGTCGAGGATGTCAGGGTTCGCAACACCCATCAGCTGGTAGGTCAGGTGGGCGGGGTTGAGCAGGGGGCCCAGCACGTTGAAGATCGTGGGCGTGGCCAGGGCCTTGCGGATCGGGGCGACGTGCCGCATGGCCGGGTGGTAGGCCTGGGCGAACAGGAAGGTGAAGTGGTCACGGGCCAGGATCTCCACCGCCTGCTCCGGGGTGACGTCCAGGGGCAGGCCCAGGGCGGCTACGACGTCGGCGGCCCCGGTCTTGGAGGACACCGCCCGGTTGCCGTGCTTGGCCACGGAGATCCCCATGGATGCCGCCACGATGCCGGCGCCGGTGGAGATGTTGATGGTGCCCACGCCGTCGCCACCGGTGCCGACTACGTCAACCAGCGGGAAAGTGACCTCGGGGAAGGCACGTGCGGCGTCCCGGAAGGCGCTCGCGGCGCCGGCCACCTCATCGGCGGTCTCACCACGGGCGTGCAGCGCAGCCAGCAGGGCGGCGGTCTCGGCCTCGGAAAGGTCGCCGGCACCGAGCGCCGCGAAGACGATTCCGGTCTCGTCCTGGGTCAGGCGCTTGCCCTGAATTACCTCACGTAGCAAGCGGTGGGCGTCCTCGGCATGAGCGATGGCGGGCGCGGAGTCTGCGGCGTCGGCATTACTCACGGCTTCATTCACGGCGGTATTCATCGCGTTGTTCTCGGTGGGTGCGGGGTTCATGAGCTGCTCCTTGAAGACGGGGTTGATGTGCGCAGTACGAGGATGTGGTGGGTTCAGGCAGTGGCCGCCCGGGCGAGGTCGGTCGTGAGCGCGTGCAGTATTCCAGGACCCTGCGGCGTCAGCACGGACTCGGGATGGAACTGCAGCCCGACGATGGGCCGGGCGCGGTGCCGGGCCGCCATTACTACGCCGGGGCCGACCGGGTCGCCGGCACCGGTCACCGCCAGCGGTTCCAGCGCCGGCGGCAGTGCGCGGGTTCCCAATGAGTGGTAGCGGGCAACGTCCAGACGGCCGTCGGGCAGGGCCCGGAAGGCCGGGTCGGTGCGTCCCGCCTCGGTCACCTCCACGCGCACGCTGCGCCCGTGCACGGGGCCGACTCGCCCGATGTCACCGCCGCAGGCCTCAACAATCGCTTGGAACCCGAGGCAGATTCCGAGCGTGGGGATACCGCGGTCCAGGGCGGAGCCGATCAGCTCCATCAGGTTGCCCGAGGTGCGCGGGTGGCCCGGGCCGGGGGACAGGCAGAGCACCGGACGCGGCGACTCGCCGTCGGCGGGCGCGAGCGCCTCCAGCACCGTGGGCGTCGGCGCGGTGTTGCGGTAGACCTCAATGCTCGCCCCCAAGGAGGCGAACTGGTCCACCAGGTTGTAGACGAAGGAGTCGCGGTTGTCGAGCAGGACCACGTGCATATCAGTGCCTCGCTTCCGGTGCTGTGGCCGCGGGGACCGGAGCGTCGTCCGCGCCGGTGTCGATGACGAGCTCGGCTCCCTGGGAGGCGGCGACTGCCGCCAGCACCGCGCTGGCCTTGTGCACGGTCTCGGCCGCCTCGGCGGCGGGAACCGAGTCCGCTACCACGCCCGCCCCGGCCTGCACCAGCGCGGTGCCCTCGCGTACGAAGGCGGAGCGGATGACGATGCAGGTGTCCAGCTCGCCGTCGCCCCGGAAGTAGCCGACCGAGCCGCCGTAGCTGCCCCGCCGTACCCCCTCGGCGTCCCGGATCAGCTCGGCCGCCCGCAGCTTGGGGGCGCCGGTGAGTGTGCCCATGGTCATGGAGGCGCGGAAGGCGTCCAGTGCGTCCAGGTCCGGGGCCAGCTGCCCGGACACCTCCGAGACCAGGTGCATGACCCGGCTGTAGCGGTCCACGCGCAGGAGGTCCTCGACTCTGCGGGTGCCGGGGACAGACACCCGGGCGACGTCGTTGCGGGCCAGGTCCACCAGCATCACGTGCTCGGCTACCTCCTTGGCGTCAGTGCGCAGCTCCAGCTCCAGGCGCGTATCCAGCTCGTGGTTGACGGCGCCGTCGGGAGCCAGGCCCCGCGGGCGGGTGCCGGCGATCGGCCGAATGGCGACCTGCTCGGTCTTGGCCGAGTGCAGCAGAGCAGACTCCGGGGAGGCCCCCAGCAGCTCGAAGTCCGGGGCGCCGACGTAGAACATGTACGGGCTCGGGTTGGACTGCCGCAGCGCATGGTAGGCGGCCAGCGCATCCGGGCAGGGCAGGGTGAAGCCGCGGGCCGGCACCACCTGGTAGACATCCCCGGCGGCGATGGACTCCTTCATGGTCTCCACCGCGGCGGCGTAGTCGGAGTCGGACTGGGTGGGTACGGCGTGCAAGGGCGGACGCTGCTCGGCAGCGGCGGCCCGCCCCGCGGGCGTGGGGTCCGCGGCGTCGGCGGCGGGCACCTGATCCGCGAAGGCGTCTGCCGCGGCGGCCAGCGCATCCAGGCGGGCGGCCAGGTCGGCGGCGTCCACCGAGGCACCAACCAGTGTCGCGGTGCGGGTGGGGTGGTCGATCACCAGGATGATGCGGGCGTCGTAGAAGAGGTAGTCGGGGCAGGTGTTCGCGCCCATCGCCACCTCGGGCAGCGCCTCGAAGGTGGCCAGATAGTCGAAGGCGAATACACCCGCCTCCAGCGGCAGGTGCGGGTGGTCCACAGCGGTCGCCGCCAGCACGCGCAGCGGCTCGATGGTAGAGGTGGCCTTGAGCCGTTCACGTTCCTCCACCGCGTCGGGGGCGGCAGGGAAGGCCAGGGTGAGGGCAGCGCCGGTGTCGGCGGTGACATACGCGGGGAGGGCGGCGCGCAGCCGGTCCAGGGCGGCGGTGCCGTCGGCGCTTGCCTGGGGGAGTGCCTCGGCGACGACGGTGTGGCCCTGGCAGGTCAGGCGGGCGGATGCCTCCAGGACGGCGATCGTGGTGCGGGAGACCTTGGTGGCAATATCGACCGATTCCAGCAGGACGGCGTCGAGGGGGCGTGGGTTCTCGGAGACGTCCACTGTGGTGGAGATCAGACTCCGGCGCGCCAGGTGCTCCAGCAGGGTGCCGCCATCGTGCTGGTAGCGCACCGACCGCGTCAGCACGGCGGGTGGGGGAAGTGTCATGGGGTACCTTCCTGTAGGTGCCACCGGTGGGATCCGCCCCGTATGCGAAGAGCCCGCCTGGTGGCGAGCTCTTGTAATCCGGCGCCTACTATGCGGCGCGAGTGGCTCGCCCACTGGGGAGCCACCACCACTGGCTGGTGCGGAACGCGGTCATAGGTGAACAGTAGAGCGTCGTGCTGAGCCCGCCAAATCGGTGACGCGTGGTGAGACGGGCCGGGGCGGTGGCGGCACGGGCGAGCCCCATGATCATGGGGGATCACGGGACAGGATATGCGGCCCGGTGAGCAGATTGTGCGCAGCCCGCCCCTGCGAGTGACGGGTGTCATAAAGTAGTGCATGCCAATGATGGCCCGGGCGGCGCCGTGCTCGCGCCGCCCAAACGACCCCGCCCACCTGTTCCTAACGGCTCATAGGAGAGCAACGTGCTCGAACTCATCATCGACTTCCTGACGCCGATCCTTGGCGGCATGGGAGTCTCGTCTGCCGACGTCGAAACATACGTGCACAACTGTGCGGGCTACATCTACGCCCTCGTCGCGATCATTGTTGTGGCCGTCGCCGTGGCGATTGGCGCCCACTGGTTCGCCAGGCGGGGCGACCGGCACCTGTGGCGCTGGGGAGCTGGACTGGCCACGGTCCTGTCCGTGGTCCTCATCGGCAACCTGGTGGTATTTGGTCCGCTCCACTCGACCGTATCCATCCTCGTGAACGGTCAGGGCAGTGTCTCGCAGGCCTCGCGTGACGCCTCTGAGGAGGTCATTGGACGCGTCGGTGACGAGGGCTTCGTGCTGGCCGAGAACGATGACAACCTGCTGCCACTACCCGCCGAGACGACCAGCCTCAACGTATTCGGCTGGGCCTCTACCATCCCGATCTACGGCGGCACCGGCTCCGGAGCGGCCGACATGTCAAGCGCCACCGGCGTCCTGGACTCCCTGCATGATGCTGGCTACACCACCAACGACACGTTGACCGAGATGTACACCGCCTACCGGGACACTCGTGAGTCCCTGGGCACCACCGGCACGATCGGCTTCACTGACTGGAGCCTGCCTGAGCCCACCGCAGACGCCTATACCGACGAGGTGCTCAGCGAGGCCAAGGAGTTCTCGGACACTGCCGTGGTTGTCCTGGCCCGTTCCGGCGGCGAGGGGCAGGATCTGCCCACCGACATGAAGGCGGTCATCGACGGCGACTATGCCGAGATGTCAAACACCGTGGCGGGAGGTAACGAGCGCTACCGCTACTTTGACTCCGAGTACACCAATAACGGCGACTACGACGACTTTGAGTCCGGCGAGCACTACCTTCAGCTCTCGCGCACCGAGAAGGACATGCTGCAGATCGTCAACGACAACTTCCCCCAAGTGATCGTCCTGATCAACTCCAATAACACCATGGAGCTGGACTGGCTGGACGACTACCCCTCCATCAAGTCCGTGCTGCTCGCGCCTGGTACCGGGCAGAACGCCATGGGGGCGCTGGGGCGGATCCTGTCCGGCCAGGTCAACCCCTCCGGTCGCACCGTGGACATGTTCATCAACGACCTGACCTCCACGCCCGCCTACAACAACTTCGGCAACTTCACCTACACGGGCGTCGATGACCTGGTGGAGCAGTACACGGCAGCCGACCCCGGCTTCCAGGGCGTGCTCGGCCGCGTGAGCTACAACGAGGGCATCTACGTCGGCTACCGCTACTACGAGACCGCTTACGACGACGCCGTGGAGGGCTTCGACTACGACGCCGCCGTGCGCTACCCCTTCGGCTACGGGCTGTCATT
Organism: Actinomyces sp. 565; assembly: GCF_010365615.1. Lineage (NCBI taxonomy): Bacteria > Bacillati > Actinomycetota > Actinomycetes > Actinomycetales > Actinomycetaceae > Actinomyces > Actinomyces sp. 565. The sequence goes on along the minus strand of NZ_PIZD01000002.1, from coordinate 56,777 downwards.
CACCGACTTCAACCACGAGATCACCGCCTTTAACGCCGACGGGGACGAGGTACAGGTGACGGTCACCGTCACTAACAGCGGCGACGTGGCCGGCAAGGATGTCGTTCAGCTCTACTCCACGCCGCCGTACACCAACGGCGGGATCGAAAAGGCCTCCGTCAACCTGGTTGACTTCGCCAAGACCGACCTGCTGGAACCCGGTGCCACCCAGGCGGTCGACTTCGTGATCCCCAAGGAGGAGCTGGCCTCCTACGACTCCTCCGGCTTTAAGGCCGAGGGGGGCGGGTACGTGCTGGAGGCCGGCGAGTACGTCATCTCAGCGCGTTCTGACTCGCACACCGTGCTGGACTCGGAGACCTTCACGGTGGAGGCGGACATTGACTACTCCACCGATGGGCGTGCCTCTGACGGTGAGACGGCCACCAACCGCTTCGAGGACTACTCCGCGGGCGATGCCACCTACCTGTCCCGCGCGGACGGCTTCGCCAATTACGACGAGGCCACGGCCGCGCCGAGTGCCGAGAACCTGACCATGACCGAGGAGGAGAAGGCCTTCATCGACTCCTACTCGGTGGCCAATTACAACCCGGCCGACCACGAGGACCCGGACGCGGTTATGCCGACCACCGGCGCCAGCGGCGACCTGACCCTACGGGACATGACCGGCCTGGCCTATGACGACGAGCAGTGGGAGCGGCTGCTGGATCAGCTCACCGTGGAGGAGATGTCCGAGCTGGTTGCCGTCGGCGGATTCCAGACGGTGGCCATCGGCTCCATCGACAAGCGGGCTACCCTCGACTCAGATGGACCCGCCGGCCTGAACGACTGGGTCATCGGCGTCATGGGAACCCCCTACCCGGCCGAGGTGCTCATTGCCCAGACCTGGAACACCGAGCTCGCCTCTGAGGTTGGTGCAGGCATCGCCCAGGAGTTCGTCGATGCGCACATCTACGGCTGGTACGGCCCCGCCATGAACATGCACCGGACAGCCTTCGGCGGCCGCAACTTCGAGTACTACTCCGAGGACGGCGTGCTGGCCGGGAGGATCGCCTCGGCCACCTCGAACGCCTCTGCGGCTAAGGGCGTGTACCCCTACATCAAGCACTTCGCGATGAACGACCAGGAGATCAACCGCTGCACCTTCCTGCAGACCTTCGCCACCGAGCAGACGGTGCGGGAGATCTACCTGAGGCCCTTCGAGATCGTGGTGAAGAACCGGGCGGAGGGGCCCTACGCGGTGATGTCCGCCTTCAACTTCATCGGCAACCGGTACGCAGGAGCCAATGCAGATCTGCTCAACGGCGTCCTGCGCGACGAGTGGGGATTTGAGGGCATGGTGCTGACCGACTGGTACGGCTCCTATGGATACCAGATCACCATGGACTCGGTGCTAAACGGCAACGACATCATGCTGGGGATGGGTTCACAGGCGCGTTCCCAGATCGAGAATCCCGACTCGCCGACCATGGTGACGGCGTTGCGGCAGGCCTCGAAGAACGTGCTCTACACGGTGGCCAACTCCGGCAACTACACTGTGGAGACCGATGACGGCGGACTGGACCGGCTGACCACCAGGGCGATCCTCATCGACGTAGTGGCCTGCCTGGTCTGCGTCGGCGCGATGACGGCCGTCGTGCTGCGGTGGCGCTCAAAGCGGGCCAGGTCCCGGGCGGCTGACTAGTGAGCCGCTGAAGACGAGTCCAGGCCGGAGGCGGGGGCCACCGTCAGGACAAGTGCTCGCGCACCTCGTCCATGTCCTTGTCACCGCGACCGGACAGATTCACCAGCAGCAGCGGGACGGCGTCGGGCTCGCCCGGCGCCGTCCGCTCGGCGTGGCCGCGGGCGATCTTCAGCGCCTGGGCGACGGCGTGCGCGGACTCCATGGCCGGGATGATGCCCTCGTGGCGGCTGAGCAGCCGGAAGGCCTCCAGCGCCTCGGCGTCGGTGACGGCCACGTACTCGGCGCGTCCGGCGTCAGCCAGGTAGGCGTGCTCCGGGCCCACCGACGGGTAGTCGAGCCCGGCGGAGACCGAGTGGGAGGGCAGGACCGTGCCGTCGTCGTCGAGCATGACGAAGGAGCGCATGCCGTGCAGCACTCCGGTGCGCCCGGCACTGATGGGGGCGCCGTGCTCGCCGGTGGCCAGGCCGCGCCCGGCCGGCTCCACGCCGATCAGCCGCACTGACGGGTCATCCAGGTAGGCGGCGAAGGCTCCGATCGCGTTGGAGCCGCCCCCAACAGCGGCGATCACCGCGTCGGGCAGGGTGCCGTAGCGCGCAAGCACCTGGCGGCGGGACTCGCTGGATATCACTTCCTGGAAGTGCCGCACGATAGTGGGGAAGGGGTGCGGCCCGGTGGCTGAGCCCATCAGGTAGAAGGTGTCCTCCAACCGGGTGCACCACTCGGAAAGGGCGGCGTCGATCGCATCCTTCAGGCCCGCCTGCCCGGCGGTTACCGGTACCACGGTGGCCCCCATCAGCTCCATGCGCTCCACATTGGGGCGCTGCCGCTCCACATCGTGCGCGCCCATGTAGATGGTGCACTCCATGCCCATCAGCGCCGCCACCATGGCGGTGGCGGTGCCGTGCTGGCCGGCGCCGGTCTCCGCGATCAGGCGGCGCTTGCCCATGCGCTTGGCTAGTAGCGCCTGGCCGAGCGCGTTGTTGCCCTTGTGCGCGCCACCGTGGGCGAGATCCTCCCGCTTGAGCACAATGCGGGCGCTCCCGGAAAGCGGTAGGTGCCGGCACTCGAAGATGGGCGTCTCCCGACCCAGGTAGTCGACCCGCAGGCCTGCTAGTTCCGTCTCGAAGGCGGGGTCGGCCACCGCCTCTACGAAGGCGGCCTCGAGCTCGTCAAGTGCGGGCAGCAGCTCCGCCGGCACCTCCTGGCCGCCGAAGCGCCCGAAGTAGGCGGGCAGGATCGTCTCGCGCGGAGTGTCTGCACCTGGCGGGGGAGGGGTGTAGCCGGGTGCGTCGGGGCCGAGTGGCCCGGTGGGCACGCGGTTGGCGGTGGGTGCTGCCCCGGGCAGGGCTGCGTCTGGTCCGGCGGGGGTGCGCATGAGTGCCTCCTTGCTGTCTCCACCGCCCGACGGCGGTCGCGTTCGCGAGGCTAGAGGCGCTGTCGGCGGCGAGCAAAAGCGCACCTCGGCGTCTCGCATACCGGGACTGCGGCGGCGCAGGTACGAACTCAGCGGCGGTGACGCAGGTTATGCGCAGCAAGCGACAGATCACGCTTGACACTCCCGGGTGTGGCCTGCGTCTCATATGATGGTGGTGAACCCTGCGAGACCCTGCAAGGAGAGATCAATGAGGATCACCTATGGAAGGAGCCTGGCCGCCGTTGGCGTGGCTGTGGCTCTGGTATTGACGGGATGCACCTCCGGCGGTTCCACCGCCGATGCGACCGCGTCCTCGACCCTGGAGAACAACGGCAACACCTACATCACGCAAGAACTGGATGACGGACAGACCCTCTTCACCCGGGTCATCAACCCGAACGGCGGCCAGGTGCTGAGCTACTCGGCCGAAGGCGGCATGGCCATCGTTGAGCAGGTCGATGGCGAGTTCACTTACGCCTTCAAGGACCTCAACGGCAATGGAGAGCTTGACCCCGCCGAGGACTGGCGACTGGAGGGGAGCGAGCGGGCCGCCGACTACGCCACCGGCCTGTCCAAGGAGCAGATGGCTGGTCTGATGCTCTTCTCCGCTCATGAACGTGCGCCCGAGGACGGACTGACGCCCGAGCAGCAGGAGTACCTGTCCGACTCCTACTTGCGGGCAGTGCTGAACGCGGGCGGCTCTGACGTGACCGCCAACGTGCAGTGGGTCAACCAGATGCAGGCCTACGTGGAGACCCTGGCCTCCGCGGACACCCCCTACATCCCCGTCAACTTCTCCTCCGACCCGCGTTCGGACGCCTCGGGCGACGGGGCCTTCACAGACGTCGGGGAGATCTCCAGCTGGCCCGGGTCGCTGGGTCTAGCCGCCACCTTCGATCCCGAAACGGTGCTCCAGTTCGGGCAGATGGCCTCCCAGGAGTACCGGAGCCTAGGCATCGGCACGGCCCTGTCCCCGCAGATCGACCTGGCCACAGAGCCCCGGTGGCTGCGCGTCTCGGGCACCTTCGGCGAGGACTCCGAGATGGCCGGCGCCATGGCCGCCAACTATGTAGCGGGTTTCCAGGGCACCTACGCAGAGGATGGTGGTGACGCCGGCTGGGGCACGGACTCGGTGGCCACCATGATCAAGCACTGGCCCGGCGACGGCGCCGGCGAGGGCGGGCGCGAGTCGCACACGAACGCGGGCAAGTACGAGGTCATGGTGGGCGGCAACTCGGCCGAGCACCGGTCGGTGTTCCAGCAGGCGCTGGACTCAGCCGCTGCGATGACGTCCTACTCGGTCACCCTGAACGCCGACGGCGAGCCCGAGTACTCCCAGCGGATGGGCTCCTCCTACGACGACGGCAAGCTCTCCGAACTGCGTGAGGCCAATTCCTACGAGGGCGTCGTCGTCACCGACTGGGGCGTCACCCGCGCCACCACCGATCCTGACAACCCGGTGATCGCCACCGGCTGGGGCGCGGAGGACCTGAGCGTGGAGGAGCGCCACTTCGAGATCATCAAGAACGGAACCGACATGTTCGGCGGCAACAACGACGCCGCCCCGGTACTGGCCGCCTACGACTTGTGGCAGGAGGCCTACGAGGCCGGGGAACTGGACGTGGACGCCCGCACCCGCTGGCAGCAGTCCGCCGCCCGTATCCTGACCATGTCCTTCAACATTGGCGCCTTCGACGACCCCTTCCTGGACCTGGCCACCTCCCAGGCTCAGGTGGGTTCTCAGGACAAGGTCGCCGCCGGCCAGGAGGCGCAGTTGAACTCGATCGTCACCCTCAAGAACGACGGCGCCATCAACCTGGATCCGGAGGCGGACTTCTCCGACAAGACCGTGTACATTCCGCAGACCTACGACACGGGATTCAACAGTGCCTTCAGCGAGGCCGAGTACACCGAGGGGCCCTCCCTCGACGTGGAGGTTGCGGGCAAGTACTTCGGCAAGGTTGTTACCGATGAGGTCGAATACGATGCCGACGGCCACGTGACTGGCTACACCGCCCCCGACCTGACCGATGTGGACCTGGTGCTGGTGGGCATGCGCTCGCCGATTAACGGCACCAGCTTCTCCAAGGCAGGCTGGAACGAGGAGGCGGGCACCTGGTACCCGCTCTCGCTGCAGTACAGCACGTACACGGCCGACGGCGAGAATGTGCGCCGCACCTCCGTCTCTGGGGACGTACTCGCCGACGGCAGCCGGGAGAACCGCTCCTACTACGGGGCCGAATCGGCGATCTCGAACGGCGCCGACCTGGACGCCTTCAACCGCGCCGCCGACGCGGTGGCCGCATCGGGCCGGGACATTCCCGTCGTCGTGGCGCTCAAGGCCACGAACCCGGTGATTCCCGCGGAGTTCGAGGCGCGCGCCGACGCCATCGTCGTCGGCTTCGGCGTCGCGGACGAAGCCCTCATCCAGGTCGCCCTCGGCCTGCACGAGTCCAACGGGCGCCTGCCCATCCAGTTCCCCGCAGGCATGGACACCGTGGAGGCCAACCAGGAGGACGTCCCGAAGGACCTGACGCCCTACACGGACTCCGCCGGAAACACCTATGACTACGGCTTCGGCCTGCACCTGGACGGCTCGGTTATCAAGGACTGAGCAAACAGGGCTCCGGTGGTTATGCGGGCGGGTGCAGGCGGTGGGCTGCCGCATCCGCCCGCAGTCCCGGCGTTAGCTCCAAAAAGTGGTGTTGACCGCGGCGACCCAGGCGTCATACTCAGGTCCGGTCCAGCCGGTGCCCTCCGGCGCGGTGGGGTTGCGGCGGAACGCCGTCGGATTGGCTGCCGGCCCCTGGAGCAGGACCTGCCGCAAGGGCTGGGCGCACTGGAAGTTGAGGGCGGACTGCACGCGATTTAGGCCCCGGCCGACTTCCCGCGGATCGCCCGGACGCTTGCCGGGGAAGCGCCCCTCAGCGGTGGACCGCAGCAGGTACAGGGCGAGGTTCGGTGCGGAGAACCAGTTCATATTCAGCTTCAGGTTCCGCCCGTGCTGATCGCGCACGACGGATGAGCGCTGACCGGTGGCCGAGAACGAGGCGATCTCCTGGTGGGGGATCTGCACGGCGCGGCCACGCCAGTCGGTGCCGGCGATCAGTGTTGGGGCGTCGACGAGGCTGGCGTTGCGATACGTCGCCAGGCTGTAGCAGCAGTAGCCGACGCACAGGAGAGCCAGCGCAGCGATGATCCCAGCGGCCTTCAGGTCATCAACTACCGGCAGGGCTAGCAGGACGAGGAGAACGCCGCCACAGCCGAACATAATGACCAGGCCGATCAGGAGCCGGGCATCGGGGCGCTGGACGGGGTACTCGTAGGTGGTTGTACCCGCGCCGGGGACGGGCTCGGTTATGCGGGCCCTGTCCGCACGCTCCCCGACCCGCAGCAGGGGGATCGTGAGCACCGCCATGATAATAGCAAGTGCGTAGGTGGCGATGACGATGAGTATGTGTGGGGTCTCCATGAAGCCTCCCGGGTGGCTGCATGATCGTGTACCGGCAACCGACAGGTTATGCGTCCGAACCGACAGATCGAGCGGTCAAGACATTATCGCTAACCGACATCGACCGAGAATAGGCCTGCATGCCAATTGTCGGCGGGGTCCGGTCCCGTAGGCCTGATGCGAGGGCGGTTCGGGACCCGCCCGCCAGTGAGCATCCCCATCCCCCTTGCGTCCCCGCGCAAGGAGCACAGAGAGGTGTCTGCGACAGTGTTGTCAATCAACTGGAACGACGTCTGGAACGTGGTGGTGAGCCTGCGACCGCAGCTCATTGCCATCGGCGTGGCGCTGCTGGTGGCGCTCATCATCACCATCGCCGCGCGTCGGCTCAGCAAGCCGACCCGGAAGCTGGTGCGCTCCACTACCTGGGTTGCCGCGGTGGTCGCCGTCGCGGTTGCCGTAACCGGCATGATGTATGGCGGCCTGAAGACCATCCTGGACCTGTCCTCCGGATCCGGCACGCTCACCGACCAGACCAAGGCGACCGTGGAGGAACTCGGTAACACGATTTCTGACGAGGGCATGGTCCTGCTGAAGAACGAGGGAGCAGCCCTCCCGCTCGAGGACGGCGCCGCCATCAACGTTCTCGGCTGGGCCTCCACCAACCCCGTCTACGGCGGTACCGGCTCCGGCTCGCTGTCCCCTGACAACCCCACGACCTCCCTGCTGGATGGCCTGCACAACGCTGGCTTCCAGACCAACACGGAGCTGAGCGACTTCTACGCCGGCTACCGTGCCGAGCGGCCGGAGGTCGGCATGTTCGCAGCCGACTGGACGCTGCCCGAGCCCACCTCCGATGACTACACCGACGCCCTTGTCAGCTCCATCCAGGACTTCTCTGACACCTCGGTGGTGACCATTGCCCGGTCCGGTGGTGAGGGATTCGATCTGCCGCTGGACGTCAACGCGGAGGTGGCTGCTAACGGCGCCTTCTCCTACACGGACAACTCCGCTACCCAGACCGACTTCGCCGACGGCCAGGGCTACCTGGAACTCACGGCTCCCGAGCGCGACCTGATCCAGCTAGCTAAGGACAACTCCGAGACGGTGGTAGTCGTCTACAACGGTGCCAACGCCTTCGACCTGTCTGACCTGGCCGCCGACCCGGACATTGACGCCATCATCTGGGCGATTCCCGGAGGCCAGGTCGGCTTCAACGCCCTGGGCCGCATCCTCGACGGCGAGGTCAACCCCTCCGCCAAGACCCCGGACACCTTCGTCACGGACCTGAAGGCATCCCCGGTCGCCAACAACTTCGGCGACTTCACCTACACCAACATGGAGGAGTATGGGCAGTCCTCGCCCTTCACTGAAGACACCACCTACCCTGGGTTCGTGAACTACGTGGAGGGCATTTACGTCGGCTACCGCTGGTACGAGACCGCCGCCGTCGAGGGTGTAATCGACTACGAAGAGGCCGTCACCTACCCGTTCGGCTACGGCCTGTCCTACACCACCTTCAGCCAGGACATGGGTGAGCTCGCCCGCGACGCCGACGGCGCCATCAGCCTCGACGTGACCGTCACCAACACCGGGGACGTGGCCGGCAAGGACGTTGTGCAGGTCTACTACACCGCCCCCTACACCAACGGCGGCATTGAGAAGTCCGCCGTGAACCTGGTTGCCTACGGCAAGACCGGCCTGCTTGAGCCCGGAGCATCCGAGACCGTCACGCTTACCTTCGCCGAGGATGACATGGCCTCCTACGACTACCAGGATGCCAAGGCCTACGTGCTGGAGGAGGGTGAGTACACGGTCTCCGTGCGCGCGGACTCCCACACGGTGATCGCCGAGCAGACCCTCACGGTTGACGCGACCATCACCTACGACTCCGAGGACAACACCCACGCCGGAGACGTTGCGGTCGCGACGAACCAGTTCGACTCTGCCGCAGGCGACGTCACCTACCTATCCCGGGCGGACTCCTTCGCCAACTACGAGGAGGCCACGGCCGCCCCGGCTAGCCTGGAGATGTCGGAGGAGCACCAGCAGGCCTTCATCGCCAACTCCAACTACGACTCCGCCGCCTTTGACGACGATGCCGACGAGATGCCCACCACCGGCGCCAAGAACGGCCTGGTCCTGGGTGACATGTACGGCCTGGACTACGACGACGCCAAGTGGGACCAGTTGCTGGACCAGCTGTCGGTTGCCGAGATGAACAGCCTGATCGCCAACGGCGGGTACGGCTCGGTGGCGGTGGACTCCGTGGGCAAGGTGCGCGTCTCGGACGTGGACGGACCCGCCTCGCTGAACAACAACTTCACCGGCGTGGGCTCTATCGGCCTGCCTTCTGCCGTGTCCGTCGCCGCCACCTGGAACCAGGAGCTGGCGCACGAATTCGGCACCGCGATCGGCACCATGGCCCACGACATGGACGTGGCCGGCTGGTACGCCCCGGCCACCAACACCCACAGGTACGCGTACGCCGGACGCAACTTCGAGTACTTCTCCGAGGACCCGGTCCTGGCCGGCACGCAGGTGGCACAGGAGATCCAGGGTGCCAGGGAACTGGGCGTGTACGCCTTCATCAAGCACTTCGCCATGAATGACCAGGAGACCAACCGCACCAACATGCTGGCCACCTGGTCCAATGAGCAGGCGATTCGCGAGATCTACCTGAAGTCCTTCGAGATCGGCATCAAGGACGGCGGTGCCGGCGCGGTCATGACCGCCTTCAACTACATCGGCACCACCTACGCCGGCGCACTGCCCGAGCTGCAGCAGACCGTGCTGCGCGACGAATGGGGCTTCCGCGGCATGACGCTGACGGACTACTTCGCCGGCTACGGGTACCAGAATGCCGACCAGCTCACCCGTAACGGCGGTGACATGATGCTCGCCACCACTGACATCACCGTCAACTCGGTGCAGAACACCTCCGCGACCGGAGTGATCGCCATGCGGGAGGCGTCGCACAACATCCTGTACACCGTGGCCAACTCCTGGATCTACGACAGCGGGCAGCCCGCGGTGGAGCGCGCCTCCTGGGAGTACGTGACCTGGGGCGTCCTGGCAGCCCTGGGTGCGTGCCTGCTCGCCCTGGAGATCATCGCCATCCGCCGCTACCGCAAGCGTCAGGCTGAGGCCTCCGCCGTCGTCGAGAGCTCCGAGACGGAGTAGGCACTGGGCGTTTGACGCCCCGGTGGGCGGGGCGGATCTTCTGCCCCGCCCACCGGCCGCCCTCCTGCGCTTTACACACCAGGACCCCGCCGCATCCCGACCAACCCTCAAGGGAAGGAACACGCTGTGACCGTCACCGCCTCCGACCTCACGCTCCTGGAGGCCGCCGCCCTGCTATCGGGCTCCTCCGAATGGGACTCGCGCCCCCTGCCCGAGCGCGGTATCCCGTCCTTCGTCCTGTCCGACGGGCCGCACGGGGTGCGCCGTCAGCTCGGCAGCGGCGACCACCTCGGTATAGCCGCCTCCGAGCCAGCCACCTGCTACCCGACGGCGGCTACCGTCGCCAACTCCTGGGACCCCGTCCTGGCTGAGCAGATGGGGCAGGCGCTGGGGCGGGAGGCGCTCGCCCTTGGGGTGGACGTGCTGCTGGGCCCGGGACTGAACATCAAGCGTTCCCCGCTGTGCGGACGCAACTTCGAGTACTACTCCGAGGACCCCATCCTCGCCGGGCGCATGGCCGCCGGCCTGGTCCGCGGCATCCAGTCTCAGGGCGTGGCGGCTACCCCGAAGCACTTTGCCGTCAACGGCCAGGAGCTGCGGCGCATGGCCTCCGACTCCGTGGTCGACGAGGCCACCATGCGGGAGATCTACCTGACCGCCTTCGAGATCGTGGTGCGCGAGGCGCATCCCCGCGCACTGATGAGCTCCTACAACCGGGTCAACGGCACCTACGCCAACGAGCACCCGCAGCTGCTCACCGAGATCCTGCGGCAGGAATGGGGCTTCACGGGGATGGTCGTCTCCGACTGGGGCGGCTCCAATGACGCCGCGGCGGCCGCCGCGGCCGGCTCCTCCCTGGAGATGCCCGCACCCGGTCTGCACTCCGCCCGCGAGGTCGTCACCGCTGTCAAGGAGGGGCGCATCAGCCGCGAGGCGGTCTACGCGCGCGCCGCCGAGGTCATCACGATGGCCGCTTCCGCGCCCTCGGCCCGCACGCCCGAGGCGGATCGCCCCGGTTTCGACGTCGACGCCCACCACGCGCTGGCGCGGAGAGTCGCCGAAGAGTCGATTGTGCTGCTGCGCAACCAGGACGACGTCCTGCCGTTGGCCCTCGGCACACGCGTCGCCGTCATCGGCGACATGGCAAAGACGCCCCGCTATCAGGGCTCCGGTTCCTCCCAGATCAACCCGACCCGGCTGGAGAGCACTCTGGAGGAGATCGCCGGCAACGGTCTGCAGCTGGTCGGCTACGCCCAGGGCTATGACCGCCAGGGCAAGCCCGACCAGGCCCTGCTCGACGAGGCGGTCGCCCTGGCCGGGCGAGCGGAGGTGGTACTGGCCTACATCGGGCTGGATGAGCTGTCCGAGTCCGAGGGCCTGGACCGCTCCCACATGCGCCTGCCGCAGGTGCAGACCCGGCTGCTGGAGGCCGTCGCCCGCGCCAACCCCAATGTGGTTGCCGTCCTCTCCGCCGGGTCCGCAGTGGAGACCGCCTGGGAGGAGCACACCAGGGCCGTGGTTCACACCAGCCTGTCTGGACAGGCAGGTGCCAGCGCTGCACTGCGGGTGCTCACCGGCGCGGTCAACCCCTCCGGCCGCCTGGCGGAGACCTACCCGGTGCGCTACGAGGACAACCCCACCTCCGCCTGGTTCCCGGCTACGGGGGAACTCGCCCTGTACCAGGACGGCCCCTACGTCGGCTACCGCTACTACACCACCACCAGCACGCCGGTGGCGCACCCCTTTGGCTTCGGCCTGTCGTACTCCAGCTTCGAGTACTCCGGGCTGAGCCTGGACGAGGCTGGGGCACACCTGACGGTCACCAACACCTCCGCCACCGACGGCGCCGAAGTGGTGCAGATGTACGTCACGGCGCCCGCGGGCGTGTGGGGGCCAACCCGGGAGCTGAAGGGCTTCGTCAAGGTGTCCGTGTCTGCGGGGAAGTCGGTGGCCGTGACCGTCCCCTTCGACGACTACACCTTCCGCCGGTACTCGGTGACCGAAGGGCGTTGGATCCGCCCCGCGGGCACCTGGACGGTGCGGGTGGGGCGCAACGCCGAGGACCTTCCGCTCGAGGAGACCTGGGAGGTGGAGGGCGACCCGGTTGCCCCCGCCGACCCGGCTCTGGGGCACTATCTTGACGGCAGGGTCACGCAGGTCGGTGACAGTGAGTTCGCTGCGCTGCTGGGAAGGGCGGTGCCGCGTTCGGACCTGTCCGGCCGGATCGTTCCCAACAGCCCGATTGCCGACCTGGCGCACGGGCGGAGCCGCATCGGCAAGGTCGCCGTCAAGGTGCTGGAACGCCAGAAGAAGAAGGCCGATGCCTCCGGCAAGCCCGACCTGAATATCCTGTTCATGCTCAACATGCCGTTGCGTGCCATGGGCAAGATGACCGGCGGCATGGTGTCTGCTGAAATGGTCGACGGCATCGTCGACTTCGTGGATGGCCACGGCCTGCGCGGGCTGCGCACCATCGTGGGCGGATTCTTCCGTAACCGGCGCCAGGACAAGGCCACCCAGAAACGACTCGACGCGGCGCACTGAATCGGTGCTGATCGCTTACGCGCCAGGGCAAAGGCCCGCGTAGACTCCTGTCATAGCAACTAGAAATCGAGACCAAACATGAACCCAATGACCGCCTGGTGGCACCGCTTCGAAGAGCGTCACGAGACCATCGCCCAGTTCATCGTGTTCTTCATCCTGTCCAACGGTGTGACTTTGCTGCAGCTGATCCTGATGCCAGCGTTCAGGTGGATCTTCGGATTCACCTCGCTGCAGGGCACCACTTTCCAGTTCCTCCCGGTGGGCTCCTCCGGAGGCAGCCCCGTCTACCTGTTTGACTACGTGGCCGGCCCCATCCAGGCCGACGGCTCCGGTGGTGGGCTGGCCTACTTCCTGGCCGTGGAGATCACCCTGCTGATCGCCCAGGTAATCAATTTCTTCGCCCAACGCTCCATCACCTTCAAATCGAACTCCTCGATCTGGAAGGCGGCGTTCTGGTACGCGCTGGCATACGTGGTGATCACGATCGTCGCCGCCGCCTTGCAGGTGCTGTACAAGGAGCCCATCTACTCCTGGTGCAAGGGCACGCTCGGCGCATCCACGGGTGAGACCGTGGCGGACGTCGTGACGATGATCATCAACGCCGCAATCTCCTTCTGGGTGTTCTTCCCGATCTTCAAGGTCATCTTCAAGCGGGTGCCCGAGGATGCCGATACGCAGCCGGACGGGTCCGGGCAGACCGAGGTGCTGTCGGCGCACTGATCCGGGTTCCTTCCGGTAGTGTCATCCGCACCAGTAACCAGGAGCGCCTCGGGCGCGGCGCGGGCAGGTGCCCGCATTCCGCGAAACGCCGGCTGACTCCGTCGAGCAAGGAGACCCGCACGGTGCCAGCCAGCCCGCTAATAACGGTCGTAGTACCGGCATACAACGCCGAGGACTGCCTGGGGCGCTGCCTGTCCAGCCTCGTGGCGGCGGACGGCGGCCGTGATGAGCTGGAGGTGATCGTCGTCGACGACGGCGCCACGGACTCAACCGGCGCTCTTGCTGATGCCTACGCCCGGGCACACACGGCGATTGAAGTAATCCACCAGGAGAACAAGGGGCACGGCGGCGCCATTAATACCGGGGTCGCTGCGGCCCGCGGCACTTGGCTGAAGGTGTGCGACGCCGACGACGCCATCGACCCCGGGACACTGCGTGCCCTGCTCGCCTCCCTACGCTCTTGGCGTGAGGCGGGCACTGAGCCTGACCTCGTGGTGACGAACTTCGTGTACGTACGCGAGGGCACACCCGCTTGGTACCGCCTCAGCCACGGACCTGCCCGGCGGGGCCCCCGGGGTGTACGGCCCGGCCGCCATGTAGTGCGTTTCCGGGGCATCCTCCCGGCCGGGCGTATTGGCAGCTGGCGGGACGTGCGGAGTTTTCGCCCCGACCAGTACCTCATGATGCACTCGCTCGCCTATCGTCGTGAGGTATTGGAGCATTCCGGCATGCGGCTGCCGGAGCACTGCTTCTACGTGGACAACCTGTTCGCATTCGAGCCGTTGCGGCACGTGCGCACGCTGACCTACCTGGATCTGGACCTGTATTACTACACGGTGGGCAGGGCGGGGCAGTCCGTGGCCGATGACGTGATCGTGGCACGTCTGGACCAGCATGACCGTGTCAACGCGCTCATGCTGGAGGCGATGCCCCGCGAGGGCGAGGTACCTGTGTCCCTGCTGCACTACTTGGTACACATCTACACCTTGAGCGCGGTGGTGATTACCACCATGGCGCTGCGGTCGGGTACTCCGCAGAACCTGGCCATCAAGCAGCGGCTGTGGGAGCGTCTGGACGCTACTCGACCGGACGTGGCGCGGTGGGTGCGCGGTTCTGTAATGGGCCGGCTGATGACGTTGCCGGGACGGACCGGGCGCTGGGTGACGGTGGCCGGATACCAGGTGGTCCGCCGGGTACTTGCCCTGAACTGAGAGCGGGACCAGCGTGGGCCCGCCATGCAGCCCAGGCGGTAACGTTGCGGCTTTTCGCGTTTGTGGGCCTGGAGGACTGGCATGCATGTGGTGTGTCAGGTCGGTTTCTCGGCTCCTCCGGTTTGCGGGTGCGTGCGGGTGGGGTAGGCGGGTGTGGGTGGGGTCGGTTGGGTGGTCTTGGGTGTGGCGCACGCTCAGTTGGTTTGGCGCTCTGGCCGGTTGGCGGGTTTTGCCTGGAATTTCGGTGTTTTTGGTTTTTGGCTGGTGGGGGTTGGTTGGCTCCAGCGTGCGGCGCGGGGGTTGCCGCACGCTGGAGCTGGTTGGGCTGTTTTTCGGGTGGTGTGCTTTCCGCGTGATTACGCCGTTTCTGTGGAAGCGTGCCGGGACTGAGCGTGCGGCGCGCGCTGGCGCCGGGTCGGATCTGTCCTTGCTGCGCGAGCAGAACACCGCCGGACCCGCCCGCCGACGCGTGCTCGTGCCGAGTCCGAGGGCTCCGTTGCGGCCTACACCTGGGAATGGCTCAGCTACCTCCACCGCACTCCCTAACCGGAGGAGCCGTATTACTGATTACGTCCTCGGTGAGGGAGCTCGGCGGGGATCGGCAGCAGTACGCGCAGCGTGAAGGTGCCGCGTGGGCTCTCAGTAGTGGTTAGCTGCCCGCCGTAGGCCTCGGCGGCCGAGCGCATGGCACCGTAACCAAAGCCGTATGCGCTACCGTCGGTAACAGCACGTATTGGGCCGGTGCGACCCGGGGCCGAGCGTGCTGGTGCCACCGGATTCTCGACCTCGATCAGCACGAATCCACGGCGAGTACGCACATCAAGACGAATCCACCGGTCGGCGTCGCCGGTGCCGGAGACAGCCTCCAAGGCGTTGTCCAGGGCAGTGCCGACCAGTGTGGCCAGATCGGCGGTGGACATGAAGCCGAGCGCGGCGCCCTCGACGATGGCAGTCATGGTGATGCCGGCCTCCAGGCACACCTGCTCCCGGTCGGTGAGAATTACATCCAGTACGGGGTTGCCGGTGCGTACAAACACCTCATACGGCCGCACTGAGGACTCCAGCTCAGCGAGCCGGTCCAGGCGCACCGCGGGATCCGGCTCGGCCCGCACCGAGGCGATCATGTGGCGCAAGTCGTGGTACTTACGGTTGACGATGTCGATGGCGCGCTTGGAGGTCAGGTACTGCTCGTACTGCGAACGCAGCAGCGCCTCGGAGCTGGCCAGCTCGAAGGAAGCACGGTTTTGCAGGTCAACTTCCCGCTGCGCGTACAGAATGATGAACCCGCATAGATCCACGAGCGTGCGGATATAGAAGACCTCTGCCCCCAGTCGGCCGGAGAAGGGAGTGGCGGTGCTTAGGAAGCTGAGATTTGACATGGCGAAGGTGATGGCGGCGATCGCCGCCGCCCCGGCCACGGTGGCAGCTGTGGGCACCACTTCGGCGCGGAACCGGGGACGCTCCAGCAGATAGACCGCACCCAGTACGGTGCCGTCGACGGCTATCGCCAATGCCGCACCCCAGAAGGCGCCCGCCCGGTCTCCCAGGAGGAACACCTCCAACTGCCACTCGAGCGAGGCCGCCAGCTCGGCGGCCACGAAGGCGCGCACTACCAGGTAGGTGGACCGGCGCAGGGAACCGCTCAGCGCCAGGTGCAGGATGCCCCACATGGCGATCACCGCTCCGAGCATCCCTGCCAGCCACAGCGAGATCGGCAGGCGGGCCGCAAGTGTCTGGTAGATGCTCAGCGCCGGAAGCGCTGCTGCCATCACTACCAGTGCGCGGCGCCTGGAGTCCTGTGGCCGCCACGTGGCCAGTACGTACGCCAGGCATGCGCCCCACTCGGCCAGCGCGGTCCACAACCGGGGGATGTCCGGCAGAGCCTCCTGGATCACGCGGTTGTCCCGGACACGTGCTCGGCCAGGGCCCGCATGAACTCCTTCTTCCGGGGGCGGGAGATCCTCAGGGACTGCCCGGTGCTCATCACGGAGTCCTGCTCGCGCACCGCCACCACGTGCCGCAGGTTGACGATGTAGCAGGAGTTGGAGCGGAAGAAGCCATGGGGTGCCAGTTTCGGCTCCATCTGCTTGAGCGATCCGGTCAGGGTGATGGCGCCGTCGGTCAGGTGCACGTCCAGGCGGTGACCAGAGGACTCCAGGTAGACGATGTCGCGCACGGGCACGCGCCGCAGCCCCTGCCCGTCCTTCAGGACGATGCCGGCGTTGTCCCGTCGGCCGAGTACCTCCAGGGCGCGGCTCAGCTCTCGGGCCAGGGAGGAGTAGGGGAAGGGCTTTACCAGGTAACCGAGGGCGGACACCTCGTAGCCGTTGATCGCGTACTGCTGCGCGGCAGTAATGAAGATGATGATGACATCAGGGTCGATACGACGCACTAACCGGGCGAGGGATAGGCCGTCGGTGCCCTCCATGCGTATATCCAGCATGAGGATGTCGTAAATGGGGCGGAAGCCGTCCAGGATGTCGCCGCCGGCCTCAAAAACGGACACTTGCAGATCCAGGCCTCGCTCACGGCCGAAGCGGTCGAGGTACTCGGAAAGAACGTTGCGGTGGCGGGCGTCGTCGTCGACGACGCCAATACGGAGTGTGGCGGAGGGGCTCGTATTCACTTTCATCGGCGGCTGTTGGTTACGGCGCGGGCATGGTGGTGGCGGACGCGCGGGGAAGGCGCGACAGCCGGGGAAGCGTTCGCTACGAACGCGGCCATGGGCACCGAAAGTAACGGTTACAAGCATGTTAGTGTACCGGCGCCGGGGGTCGGCCGCGGCCGTGGAGACGGGCACGCGCGCGGCCACGATCAGTCAGCGATCAGCTCAGCACTGATCCGGTGCCAGCCGTTGGCGCGATCACGCTGAGAGACGACGGAGGGCATTAGCGATGCGAGCGGATCTGGTAGTGGTCGGTTCGGGGCTCTTCGGTGCCACGGTCGCCCAGCGCGCCGCCGAGGAGCTGGGCGTGCACGTGGTGGTGGCTGAGCGTCGCAACCACGTGGGTGGAAACGCCTACTCGTACCCGGATCCGGACACCGGCATCGAGGTGCACCGCTACGGCTCCCACATCTTCCACACCTCCAACGAGCAGGTCTGGGCCTACGCCAACCGGTTCACCGCCTTCAACGACTACCGGCACCACGTCTACGCCAACCATGCCGGGGAGATCTACCCGCTGCCCATCAGCCTGGGCACCATCAACCAGTTCTTCCACGCCGCCCTCGGCCCGGAGCAGGCGCGGGCGCTCATCGCCGAGCACGCCGCCGAGATCACCGGCGAGCCCGCCAACCTGGAGGAGAAGGCCGTCAGCCTGATCGGCCGCCCCCTGTACGAGGCCTTCATCCGCGGCTACACCGCCAAGCAGTGGCAGACCGACCCCACCGACCTGGGCGCCGGCATCATCACCCGGCTGCCGGTACGCTTGAACTACAACAGCCGCTACTTCTCCGACCCTTACGAGGGCATCCCGGTGGACGGCTACGGAACCTGGGTCGAGCGGATGCTGGACCACCCGCGCATAGAGGTACGCCTGGGGACGGATTTTCTGGCGGCCGACGGCGTACTGACCCGTGACGCCTGCGTGGACCGGGTGCCGGTGGTCTACACCGGCGCCGTGGACCGCTTCTTCGATTACCGGCTCGGTGCCCTGACGTGGCGCACCCTGGACTTCGAGACACGCGTACTGCCCACAGGGGACTACCAGGGCACCGCGGTCATCAACTACTCCGATGCCGATGTCCCGTACACCCGGGTGCACGAGTTCCGCCACTACCACCCCGAGCGCGCCTACCCCGACGATGCCACCGTGATCATGCGGGAGTACTCGCGCATGGCGGGCCCCGACGACGAGCCCTGCTACCCGGTGGGCACGCCCGCAGACCGCGAGCGGCTGGCCCGCTACCAGCAGCTGGCGGCAGAGCTGGAGCCGCAGCGAGTCGTCTTCGGCGGGCGCCTGGGCGCCTACCAGTATCTGGACATGGACCGGACGATCGCCTCCGCCCTGCATAGCTTCGAGCAGTGGGTGCGGCCGTGGTTCGGGTGAGCCGCTCCGCCGAGTAACGCCGTTTGGCGCCGCACCCGCGGGCGGCACGCCGCTGAGCGAAGCACTGCGAGCCGTGGCCGGTCCGCACCTCACAGCGCCCTGACGCGGGGCCCGCGGGCAGTCCATGGGAGACTAGACCGCGTTCAAGCCGGCGGCGCCAGCCGACCGCACGTCCACACTGATCCACACTGATCCACACTGACCGCAGGAAGAGCCAGGAACCGATTCACGTGCCACCGATCCCCACGTCCGAGCAGGCTGCAACCGTCGCCCCCGCAGCCACCGAGCAGGCCCAGATCCGAAACTTCTCGATCATCGCGCACATCGACCACGGCAAATCCACGCTGGCGGACCGGATGCTCCAGGCCACCGGCGTAGTCGCCCCGCGCGACATGCGCGCCCAGTACCTGGACCGCATGGACATCGAGCGCGAGCGCGGCATCACCATCAAGTCCCAGGCCGTGCGCATGCCCTGGGCGGTGACCGGGGAGGACGGCGTCACGCGCGCCCACGCGCTGAATATGATCGACACCCCCGGGCACGTGGACTTCTCCTACGAGGTCAACCGGTCGCTGGCGGCCTGTGAGGGCGCGGTGCTGCTGGTCGACGCCGCCCAGGGCATCCAGGCGCAGACCCTCGCCAACCTGTACATGGCCATGGAGGGCGACCTGACGATCATCCCGGTGCTGAACAAGATCGACCTGCCCTCGGCGGAGCCGGATCAGCACGCGGCGGAGATCGCCTCCCTGATCGGCTGCGAGCCCGAGGAGGTACTGCGTGTATCGGGCAAGACCGGGGCGGGCGTGCCCGAGCTGCTGGACCGGATCGTCGAGGCGGTCCCGCCGCCGTCCGGTGATCCCGACTCCGCCGCCCGCGCCATGATCTTCGACTCCGTGTACGACGTCTACCGGGGCGTGGTCACCTACGTGCGTGTTGTCGACGGCGCCCTGAAGTCGCGCGAGCGCATCAAGATGGTCTCCACTGGAGCCGTTCACGACCTGCTGGAGATCGGCGTCATCAGTCCTGAGCCGGCCCCCACCCAGGGGTTGCGTGCCGGTGAGGTCGGCTACCTGATCACCGGCGTGAAGGACGTGCGCCAGTCCAAGGTCGGCGATACCGTCACCTCCGCCGCCGCCCCGGCCACTGTGCCGCTGTCCGGCTACCAGGACCCTAAGCCCATGGTGTTCTCCGGGCTGTTCCCCGTGGACGGCTCCGACTTCCCGGCGCTGCGTGACGCCCTGGACAAGCTCAAGCTCAATGATGCCGCCCTGACTTACGAGCCGGAGACCTCGGTGGCGCTGGGCTTCGGCTTCCGCTGCGGCTACCTCGGCCTGCTGCACCTGGAGATTATTCGTGAGCGCCTGGAGCGCGAGTTCAACCTGGACATCATCTCTACTGCGCCGTCCGTGGTCTACGAGGTCACCATGGAGGACCGCAGCGTCCACACGGTCACCAATCCGAGTGAGTTCCCCGAGGGCAAGGTCCGCGACGTGCAGGAGCCGGTGGTACGTGCCACCATCCTGACGCCCAGCGAGTACATCGGCGCGATCATGGAGCTGTGCCAGTCCCGCCGCGGCACCATGCTGGGCATGGACTACCTGTCCGAGACCCGCGTGGAGATGCGCTACCGGCTGCCGCTGGCGGAGATCGTCTTCGACTTCTTCGACGCCCTGAAGTCACGCACTCGCGGTTACGCCTCCCTGGACTACGAGCCCGACGGCACCCAGAGCGCGGACCTGACCAAGGTGGACATTCTGCTTAACGGGGAGAAGGTGGACGCGTTCAGCGCCATCGTTCACAAGGACTCGGCCCAGTCCTACGGGCAGAAGATGACCCGGCGGCTCAAGGAGCTGATTCCCCGCCAGCAGTTCGAGGTGCCGGTGCAGGCGGCCGTGGGCAGCCGCATCATCGCCCGCGAGACGATCCGGGCCCTGCGCAAGGACATGCTCGCCAAGTGCTACGGCGGTGACATCACCCGTAAGCGCAAGCTGCTGGAGAAGCAGAAGGAGGGTAAGAAACGCATGAAGGCGGTTGGTCGCGTGGAGGTCCCACAGGAGGCCTTCATCGCCGTGCTCGGAGCGGATCAGCCCACCGGAAAGTAACCCGGACGGATAACGCCTCGGCGGGGCGGGTGGCCCGCAGTAGGGTGGGCCGGACGTCGGCGCGGCGTTAGCCGTGGTAGCGAGGAGCGGACATATGAGCAAAACCGGCTCTGTGGAGCGGGACCCGGAGCGGATCGACGGCGTCCCGGTCACCTCGGGCACGGTGCAGGCCGCCCTGGCCGATGACGGTTCCGGGCTGGAGCTGACCGCCACCCTGGCACGGCGCCTGGGCGTGCCCCATGCGGGAGCCGACGGGCGTCATGCCGACGAGCCCGCGCCCTTCCGCGACGGCGACCCGGTGGGCACCGTCGGCGCCGTCTGCGCCCTGGCGCGGGTGCGTCCCGACGCCGGGGAGGCGGGCCTGTCCGCCATCCACAAGGCGCCCCTGGAGGGGCCCTCGGCGGTGAACCGGCTCGGCGTCGTCGGTGACCAGCAGGGCGATCACGCCCACCACGGCGGCCGGGATAAGGCACTGTACGTCCTGGACGCTGCCGAGCAGCGTCACTGGGCGGCGGTGCTCGGCGGTATCGAGCCCGGGTCCCTGGGGGAGAACCTGACGATTGAGCCGGGTCCGGCCGGCGGCATCGACGACGTCGAGATCGGTGCGGTTCTGTCTATCGGGGATCCGCGGGGCGAGGGGCTGCGCGTGCGGGTGACCGGCGTGCGCAATCCCTGTGCGACCTTCGCCCGCGGAGTCGGACGCGGCGACTGGGTGGAGGTCTTCTCCTCCCGCAACCGGGTGGGCGTCTACCTGGCTGTCCTCAAGGAGGGCACGGTGCGCGCAGGTGATGAGGTGCGGGTGGTCAGCGCGCCCGGGCACCGGGTCACCTGCACCCGCTGGTTCGCCCACCACGACCCGCGCGACGCCCAGAGGATGCTGGACTCGGAGATCTTCGGCAACTGCGTGATCGCCCCCTTCACCAAGAAGTACGTGCAGGCCGCCGCCCACGAGCAGGTCGGCTGAGCGGGACGCGCTGGGGCAGTTGCCGCAGGGGAAATCGGCTCAGCCGGCCGTATAAGCCGTTCGAACACAACCAGGAGGAACCGGTCCAGTGCCACAGCAGCACCCGCCCCGCTCTCACGCCATCCGCGCTCGCGTGCGCTCCTACTCGCGGGCCGGCGGCCGCCTGACCGAGGCGCAGGAACGGGCCCTGGAGCGTTACAGGGACAGATACGTGATCGACGTGCCCCGCGCCGATGCGATCCGCACCGTCGCCCCCTCCTTCCGGCTGGACCCAGCAACGGCCTTCGGGCACGCAGGCCAGTTGCGTCCGCTCATCGTGGAGGTCGGCTCGGGCGCGGGGGAGGCGATACTGGCCCACGCCGCCGCCCACCCGGGGGTGGACCACCTGGCTGTTGAGGCCTGGGAGACGGCGATCGCCCGGATCGTGGCCGGTGCCGGCAGGGCGGGCCTGCGCAATATCAGGGTGGTGCCCGCAGATGCCGCCCAGCTGCTGGCAACCGCCCTGCCGGTCGGCTGCGCCAGCGAGGTGTGGGTGTTCTTCCCGGACCCGTGGCGCAAGCCTCGGCACCGCAAGCGTCGGCTGGTTAATGCCGCCTTCGCCGACTCGGTGGCCCGGGTGCTGCGCCCCGGCGGGGTGTGGCGGCTGGCTACCGACTGGGCGGACTATGCCTGGCAGATGCGCGACGTGCTGGAGGCCGCCTCCGCGCTGCCCGAGGGACTGGAGGCGGACTGCACCGGCCCGTACTTCCGCTACCCCGACGCCGGGGCGCGCCCGGACCTGGGCGTCGGGACTGCCGAGGAGGGCAGCCTGGGTAATGGCCGCGACCCCGGCTCGCCGGCCGGCGTGCTAGGCGGCTGGTCGCAGCGCTATGAGGGGCGGGTACTGACCCGCTTTGAGGAGAAGGGCATTCGTGCCGGCCGTACTATCCGCGACCTGACCGCGGTGCGCACCGGCGAGATGTGGGTGCCGCCCCGGCGTGAGGCGGTTGCCCTATGAGTCCGCAGCAGCCGGCGGGGGAGCCCCTGCCCGGAGCGGGGGAGCTGCCCGAGCAGGTGCGCGCTGCGGCGTCGTCGGGCGGGCAGCGGCCATTTGCGGTGTACCTGCACGTGCCCTACTGCCGGGTGCGCTGCGGCTACTGCGACTTCAACACCTACACGAACCTGGCCATGGGCGGCGGAGCCTCGGCGGGGGACTACGTGGACACGCTCGCCGGCGAGCTGCGCCTGGCCCGGGCGGCCATGGAACAGGTCGGCCTGCCGCAGCGGGCGGCGCAAACCGTGTTCGTGGGCGGGGGCACCCCCACCATGCTGCCGGCTGGGGACCTGGCCCGCATGCTGCAGCTGGTGCGCGAGACCTGGGGCCTGGACGAAGGGGCGGAGGTGACCACGGAGGCCAACCCGGAGACCGTGGACGAGCGCTACCTGGCGGCCCTGGCACAGGCCGGGTTCACCCGGGTGTCCTTCGGCATGCAGTCGGCGGTGCCGCAGGTGCTGCGCACGCTGGACCGCACCCACACCCCCGAGCGGGTGCCGCAGGTGGTGTCCTGGGCACGCCGGGCCGGGCTGGCCACGAGCCTGGACCTGATCTACGGCACGCCGGGGGAGTCCCTGGACGACTGGCGGCGTTCCCTGGAGGCGGCGGTGGAGATCGGCCCGGATCACTTGAGCGCCTACGCCCTGGTGATCGAGGAGGGCACGCGGATGTGGACGCAGGTGCGCCGCGGGGAGCTGCCCCTGCCCACGGACGACGACGAGGCCGCCAAGTATGAGCTGGCCGACGCGTTGCTGGGCGGGGCCGGCTACGAGTGGTACGAGATCTCCAACTGGGCGCGGCCCGGGCATGAGTGCGTGCACAACCAGGCCTACTGGCGCGACTGGGACTGGTGGGGCGCCGGCCCGGGGGCGCACAGCCACCTGGGGGACGTGCGCATGTGGAACACCAAGCACCCGGTGGCCTGGGCCGGGCAGGCGGCGGCCGGGCGGCTGCCCGTGGCCGGGCACGAGGTCGTCGATGCCGAATCACGAGAACTGGAGCGGGTCATGCTCGGCATTCGCATGCGCGAGGGTCTGGAGCTGCGGAGTCTGACGCGGCCGGGGGAGGCGACGACGGCGTCGGGCACCCCACGGCGGCTCGTGCCGGTGGTGGGAGGACTCGTGGCGCAGGGCCTGCTCGACGGTGCTGCCGCCCTGGCGGGCCGCGCCGTGCTCACACTGCGC
The DNA here is from genome assembly GCF_010365615.1 of Actinomyces sp. 565. Classification (NCBI taxonomy): domain Bacteria; kingdom Bacillati; phylum Actinomycetota; class Actinomycetes; order Actinomycetales; family Actinomycetaceae; genus Actinomyces; species Actinomyces sp. 565. The sequence continues at coordinate 33,244 of NZ_PIZD01000002.1, read as the reverse complement.
GGAAGGCTTATGGCGGACACGGTCACGTATCGGCTCACCCAGTGACGCGTGCTAGCGCCTGTGCACGGCGCCGAGTGCAGGGAACTACACGGTAAACGGAAAAAGAGGCCCCGCGCGGGGGCCCGTGATGCGCAGGGCTCTGTGCGCCTGCTGCCGGGTGAAGCAGGCGTGCTTCAGATCACCGTGTGCCAGGAAGCACGCCTGCGTCTCGCGATCCGGACCGATTATCGTCATAGGGTGAGGCAAGCGTCGCCGCATCATTGATGGGCGACGAGCACACCGACCCCGAACTGAGGAGTCTCACGTGGAGTTGCAGTGGTGGTCCATACTGCCATTCGTCGTCATGCTCGCCTCGATCGCGGTTTTCCCGCTGGTCCCGGCGACGTCCCACTGGTGGGAGAAGAACTCCAGCCAGCTGACGGTCGCCCTGGTGCTGGGGGTGCCCGTGGCGATCTGGATGTGGTTCGCCCTGGGCTGGGAGCCCGTCTTCGCTGCCGTGGTGGAGTACATACAGTTCATCTCGCTGCTGCTGGCGCTGTTCGTCGTCTCCGGCGGCATCTTCCTCAAGGGTGATATTCAGGCCACCCCGCGCAATAACACCATCTTCCTGGCGATTGGCGCACTGCTGGCGAGCTTCGTGGGCACCACCGGTGCCGCCATGCTGTTGATCCGGCCCCTGCTGAACACCAATCGCGAGCGCGAGTACCGCGTACACACCGTCCTGTTCACCATCTTCATGGTGGCCAACTGTGGCGGCCTGCTCACGCCCCTCGGTGACCCGCCCCTGTTCCTCGGCTTCCTGCGCGGCGTGCCCTTCACCTGGACCTTCAGCCTCGTCTTCGAATGGCTGTTCGTGAACGCCATGCTGCTGCTGAGCTACTTCGCGCTGGACACCTGGTACTACTCACAGGAGCCCGCCGCAGACATTCTTGCCGACAAGACGGAGATCGAGCCCCTGGGCCTGCGGGGCGCCTCCAACCTGATCTGGTTCGTCGTCATCATCGCCGCCGTTGCCTTCGCACCCTCGATCGACGCAGAGGCCATTGAGGAGGGGCACGCCGTACTGACCGACTGGATCCCGCTGCGGGAGATCATCATGCTCGCCGCCGCCGGAGCCTCCTACACGCTGGGCGACAAGCGAGCCCGCTTCGAGGACAACCAGTTCGAGTGGGGGCCGATCGCCGAGGTCGCCGCCCTGTTCATCGGCATCTTCCTGACCATGATCCCGGCGCTGCGCTACTTGGACGAGATCGCCGGCAGCCTCCCGCTGAACGAGATCACGTTCTTCGTGTTCACCGGCGGGCTGTCATCCATGCTGGACAACGCCCCCACCTACGCCACCTTCTTCGAGATGGCCGGTCAGGTGGCGCACCCGGGCGGCGCGACAGTCGCGGGCGTGCCCGAGCTGTACCTGCGCTCGATATCGCTCGGCGCCGTGCTGTGTGGCGCACTGACCTACATCGGCAACGGCCCGAACTTCATGGTCAAGTCCGTTGCCGAGGCACGCAACGTGGAGATGCCATCCTTCGGTGGCTATATCGCCCGCGCGTACCTGTACCTGGGGCCGATCCTGGTGGCCATGGTCCTGTTGTTCATCGCCGGCTCGCTGTGGGCCAAGCTCAGCGGAGTGGTGCTAGTGCTGCTGCTGCTGGCCAACAACATCCGGCTGCTGCGCTCCAGCCGCCGCCTGGCACTGGCCGACGCCTGACGCCGCCGCTATTCAACGGTCTACGGGGCCCGGGCACCACTGGTGCCCGGGCCCCACACACCTGCTGCGTCAGGATGCTGCCCGTTCACTGACCCAGGAGATGAAGTTCTCCTCGCCCGTGCCGGTCAGCTCGGCCATCGTGTGCCCCTGCCCCCAGATGGTCGCGAAGTCCACCGAGCTACCGGCCGCCTGCAAGGCGAGCGCGAGGTTCACCTCCACCGTGCTGGCGGTGTCGCCCTGCATGATGCCGGTGCGGATGCGCCAGCTGGGCGCAACCGTCGAGGTTCCGGCGCCCTCGTAGGCGCTGGACAGGAAGTACATGGGGTCGTACATGTGCTCGCGGGTGAGCACGTCGACGCCAAGCTCGTCGGTCTGCGCAAAGTCCGAGTCGTACTCGGACGATCCGTACTCGTCTGACCAGTTGGTCAGGGCGGCGTAGGTGTCCTGGTTGGCGGCGATCACGTCGCGGGAGAGCCCGGAGAAGTGCATCGCCGTCGCCCCGACCCCAAGGACGGTGTTCTCCGTCTGGCCGCGGTCGACACCGTCCAGGGCGCCCACGTCTTTCGTCGCCGCCTTCTGGCTGGTGATGAAGCCCTCCAGACCGGTGATCGTGGCCGTGTTGGTCGAGGAGTCGTAGGCGACCCAATCCACGTCCTGATTCAGGGCCGCGATGTAGTCCGCGACGGTCGCGTAGGTGACCGACTCGGAGGAAACCGCCGAGGAGTCCTCCCCGGGGCGGCCCGCACCAGCGGTGGCACCGTCGCCGTCCGGGCCGCCGTCGGCGGGGGTACCCTGCGTGCCCTCGCCGGTGGGTGCGCCGTCGGGGGCCTGGCCGTCACCGGGGGCGCCGGAGGCGACGCTGTCGTCGGACCTGCCCGGACCGCCTGCGGGCGCGCCGGAGCTGCCCTGGGCCTCCATGCCGGCCATCTCGGTGGAGCTGGGCGTGTAGGGGAACTCGGTCGCGGCCAGGAAGTCGTTCAGCGACTGCTCGACTACGGCGACCATGTGCTCGTAGTAGGAGCCGGCCAGGTACTGCCCGTCCGCGGACTCCTCCAGGGCCAGGGTGTTGCCGTCGGAGTCGACCAGTCCCAGGCCGTTGAGGTGCTCGGCGTAGGCGGCGGCCAGGTTCTTGGAGTAGGCCTCCGTCCAGGTGCCCTCCGCGCGGGTGCCGGTGGTGGCGAACTGGCCCATGTTCCACTCATAAGCGGGGTTGGCAGCATCCAGGCTGGTGATCGGGCACCAGCACATTGCCCCCGCGATCGCGTCGGAAAGGACGGCTCCATCGGTGCCGGTGGTGGCTGCGCCGAGTGCTTCCAGGTAGGGGGTGTAGAGCGCGCAGTCGCCGGAGGCACCCATCACCGCGGACTGGGCGCCGCCGCCGGAGTGGCCGAAGACGTACATCTGCTCGGAGTTGCCGGGAAGGGCGGCGGCGTTGTAACGCAGGTAGCGCACGGCCGCCTTCAGGTCGGTCACGCCCCAGGGCGCGTTGCCGGGGGCCGCGTCGGTGGTGGAGTCCTTGCCGCGCAGGCCCGCCTGTACGTAGATGAAGTCGGCCTCCATATAGGCCGCGACGGTGTCGTAGGAGTACTCGGTGGGCGGCTGCTGGGCGGCGTAGCCCGGGGTGTTGACCGGCAGCACGATCGGCGCCGTCGACGCCGTCCAGTCGCCCACCGCGCCGTCGAAGGCGACCTCGGCGGTGAAGGTGCCGTTACCGTTGTCGGTGGAGGACATGTAGGCGCCGGGCACGAAGACGCCCAGGGTCTCGTAGCTGGTGTCCTGCGGGGAGGCGACGTAGGACAGGCCCAGCTGGTAGTAGACGTCGCCGTCAGCGTCATAGCTCCAGGCCGCCGGGTTGAGCGCCAGATCGGTGCTGGTGGTGGGGGCGGCGGTGGACCCCGAGGTATTGGTCGAGCCGCCGGAGTCGGTGGAGCAGGCGGCCAGGCCCGCGACGCCGAGCAGCGTCGCCACCGGCACCGCGCGCATTACGGTGCGTCGTGAGAAGATCATCGTCGGATTCCTTCCAGTCGACGTCAGGGTGACAGGCAGGATGCAACCGGTGTCTTCTGAGCGGCACCCGGGGATTTTGCTGTGAGTCGCTTATGAGGCTGCATGGCTCGTGGGGATGCGGCCATGCCCAGTGGTAGGTGCTACTTCTACCGATCTCGGCATTTGGGTGCGGGAGCAGGGAGGAGGGCGCGTTATCAGTGGGTGCCGGGGGCGGTGACGAAGTCGATCAGCTCCTCCATGCGACCCAGCAGGCTCGGCTCCAGGTCCTTATACGAGCGCACCGTGGCCAGGATCCGCTGCCAGCCGCGCGCGATATCGGCCTGGTCGGCATGCGGCCACCCGAGAGCCTCCAGGGTTCCGTGCTTGATGTCCGTGCCGCGAGGAATCTCCGGCCAGGCCCGCAGCCCCAGCCGGTCAGGCCGCACCGCCTGCCACACATCCACATACGGGTGGCCGAGGATCAGCACGTTCTCCCCGCCCGGCATAGACCGTACCTGCTCGGCGATGCGTGACTCCTTAGAACCTGGCACCAGGTGGTCCACGAGCACACCTGCCCGCCGCTGCGGCGCCGGCCCGAACTGGGCCATTGCCTCCTCGAGGTTGTCGACCCCCTCAAGCATGAGCACCACCACGCCCTCATGGCGCAGGTCATCGCCCCACACCTTCTCCACCAGCTCGGCGTCGTGCCTGCCCTCCACCCAGATCCGCGAGGCTCGCGCCACCCGGGCCCGCTCGCCCTCAACGGCGTAGGAGCCCGAGGCGGTCAGCCTGCGCCCGCCGGCACTGACCGGACCGGCGGGTGGACGCTTGCGCGGGGCGGGCGGATCCAGGATTACGGGCCGCCCCTCCAGCCAGAAGCCCGGACCGAGCGGGAAGGCGCGCCGTACGCCCCGCCGGTCCTCCAGGACCACCAGGTGCTTGCCCCCGGACTTCTCCACGGCTACAGCCGCTCCCACGAATCCGGTCTGGCGGTCCTCCAGCACCATGCCGCGCTTGAGGTGCATATGCACCGACTCTGGTCGCACCGCCGTCGGGCCCACGCGGTGCGGGTCCACCGACAGCACGTCCCCGCCATACCGGTTGCCCGCCGAGGGACGCGCGGGCGAGGCAGTGGCATCGGCCCGGCCACCGCGTCCCGCCGTGGACCTCCTGGAGGCCGTGGCGGCACCGCCCGCGCCAGCCGGACCGTCTTTGCGCTGTGAAGCGGCCTGCTGGCGGGCGGCCTGCTCACGCAGGGCCTGACGGCGGGCGGCGGTGGACCCGGGGACGGGGCCCGGTCGGCGGGACGGTGTCGTGTTCACTCAGGGCACGGTAGGGGAAGGTCACGCGATTGGCCCTGCTGACTCGCCGCGCCGCGGCGTAGGATGGCACTCAAGCGCTAGGAGTGCTAACCATACCGGCCAGTGCTGCGGCCGAGCGCGTCGGCAGGGACGCCCGGTCAGGGCGGCGCCCGCGCCAAGGCCGCACCGCAGACGAGGAAGGAGAGCCCCATGTCGGACGATCGCCGTCTGAAGGTGCTGTCCGCCATCGTCACCGACTATGTACGCACCCGCGAGCCGGTCGGCTCCCGCGCCCTGGTGGAGCGCTACCAGCTGGGCGTGTCTCCGGCCACCATCCGCAACGACATGGCCACCCTGGAGGATGAGGGCTATATCCACCAGCCGCACACCAGTGCCGGCCGCGTCCCCACCGAGAAGGGCTACCGCCGCTTCGTCGACGAGGTCGCGCGCATCAAGCCCCTGTCCGCTCCCGAGCGGGCCGCCATCAACGCCCTGCTCTCCGGGGCCGTGGACCTGGAGCAGGTGGTCGCCCGCACCGTGCGCGCGCTGGCGCAGCTGACCGGGCAGCTCGCCGTCGTCGAGTACCCCAGCCTGCGCCGCACCACCCTGCGCCACCTGGAGCTGGTGGCCCTGGGACCCACCCGCCTACTGCTGATCATCATCACCGACACCGGCCGGGTGGAGCAGCGCACCGTCGGCCTGTCCGGACGCGGCCCCGACGGGCTGGTCGACCCCGCAGTGCTGGAGCGGCTGCGCCTGCGACTGAATACCGCCCTGGTAGGTCGCCGTGCAGCCGAGGTCGTTCCGGTGCTCGCGGCGCTTGCCGAGCAGGCTCCCGACGACGAGCGGGCCGTACTGGCGGCCGTCACCGATGAGCTGATCGCCGCGCTGCGCCCCGACGCCGAGGAGCGCATCGTGGTTGCAGGCACCGCTAACCTCGCCCGCTCCCTGGACTTCACCGCCATCGGCGCACTCCTGGACGCGGTCGAGGAGCAGGTGGTGCTGCTGCGGCTGTTCAGCTCCGCCGACGCCGCCCGCATCGGTGAGGAGGATGACACCGGTACCACCGTGCGGATCGGCTCGGAGACGCACGAGGATGCCCTGGCAGAGGCCTCCGTGGTCTCCGCCGCCTACGGACCGGGAGACGCAGTCGCCCACCTGGGCGTCATCGGCCCAACCCGTATGGACTACCCGGCCACCATGGCGGCTGTCCGCGCCGTCGCCCGCTACCTGTCCAGATTCCTTACCGACTCTGAAACCGCCGCGGGCTGAGCCGGCCACCCACACAACCCCACCACGAAGGAACACCAGCAAGCGTGAGCGACTACTACGACGTCCTCGGCGTAACCCGTCAGGCCACGGCCGAGGAGATCAAGAAGGCCTACCGCAAGAAGGCCCGCCAGCTGCATCCCGACGTCGCCGGACCGGGGCACGAGGACGAGTTCAAGAAGGTATCCACCGCCTACGAGGTCCTCTCGGACTCAGAGAAGCGCAAGATGTACGACCTGGGCGGTGAGGACGCCCTGCACGGCAACAACGGCTTCGGCGGCGGCTTCACCGGGGACTTCGGCAGCTTCTCAGACCTGTTCCAGCAGGCCTTCTTCGGGGGCGCCGCCTCCCGCGGGCCGGCCTCCCGCACCCGCCGCGGCCAGGACTCACTGCTGGCCGTGGATGTGGACCTGGCCGACGTCGTCTTCGGCACCACCAAGACCGTCACCATGGACACCTACGTCACGTGCGATACCTGCAACGGCTCCTGCTGTGCCCCGGGCACCTCCCCGGTCACCTGCGCCGAATGCAATGGGCAGGGCTCCGTCCAGCGCATGCAACGGTCCCTGCTGGGCAATGTGGTTACCTCCAGCCCCTGCCCGCGCTGCCAGGGCTACGGCACCGTGATCGCCTCCCCCTGCAAGGAGTGCGACGGCGAGGGCCGCAAGCACGTGCGCACCCCCATCGACATCAACATCCCCGCCGGGGTGTCCACCGGCACCCGCATCCGTATGGGCGGGCGCGGCGAGGCCGGACCCGCCGGCGGCCCCAACGGCGACCTGTACGTGGAGATCCACGAGAGGGAGCACGAGTCCTTCACCCGCGAGGGCGACGACCTCTACACCGAGTTGCGCGTACCCATGACCGCTGCCGCGCTCGGCGCCACCTTCCCGCTGGAGACCTTCGACGGCGACCGCAGCGTCTCCGTGCGCGCCGGCACCCAGGGAGGGGACGAGATCGTCCTGTCTGGCCTGGGCGTGGGGCGGCTGCGCCGGCCCGGCCGCGGCGACCTGCGCGTACAGATCGTGGTGGAGACCCCCACCCGCCTGAACGACCGGCAGCGTGCCCTGCTGACCGAGCTGGCCTCACTGCGCGGGGAGGACGGCTACGAGGCGCCCAAGGACGAGTCAGTCATGGGCAAGCTCAAGGAGAAGCTCTCCGGCCGCTGACCGGCCGCGCGCGGCGGCGGCCTGGCCGCTGCCGGACCGCCCGCGGGCGCCTAACGGGCACTGCTTGCAGGCCGCTGCGGCGAATCCGTGGCGGGGCGCGCCCCGAAGATCGCCTGGCCCACGCGCACGCACGTCGAGCCGCCGGCGATCGCCAGCTCGAAGTCGCCGCTCATGCCCATGGACAGCTGCCCGTCGCCTACGGTGCCCGCCTGCAGGCCGGCGTCCCGCAGGGAGCGCATGATCCGGAAGCACTCACGGATGCGGTCGGCGTCGTCGGTATGTGCGGCCAGCGTCATCAGGCCGCGCACCCGCAGGGAGGAGTAGGCCGGCAGGGCCGCCAGGAAATCCGCCACGGCGTCCGGCTCCAGGCCGAACTTGGAGGGCTCCCCGGAGGAGTTGACCTGCACGTACACGTCCAGGCCGCGGCCGGCCGCCTGCAGCCGCCGGTCGAGGGCCTCGGCCACGCGCAGCGAGTCCAGCGCCTGGAACTCGTCGGCGAAGGCGGCCGCATCCCTGGCCTTATTGGTCTGCAGGTGGCCGATCAGCGCCCAGTGGATGCCCAGGTCGGCCAGATTCGTAGCCTTCCGCTTGGCCTCCTGCACCTTGTTCTCGCCCATCTGGGTGATGCCGGCGGCGTGGGCGGCCCGCAGCCGCTCCTCCGGTACCGTCTTGGACACCGGCAGCAGCCGGATCTCGGCTGGATCCCGGCCGGCCGCGCGGGCGGCGGCGTCGATGCGGGCGCGCACGGCGGCAAGGTTGCGGCGGAAGTCTTCGGCGGTGGTGGCACTCGGTGCTGCCGACTCAGTCAGTGGGCCCGCGGCTTCGTGATCAGTGGGCGGGAGTGCGGATGACGGGGCGGCGGGCTTCGGGGAGGGCGCTACGGGCGCGGGATCGGTCATGTTCCGTGACGCTAGCACTGCGGTGTGGGCGCGTCGGCCAACGTACCCTGAGGAGGTGACCGCGCCTGTATTCGTTTTCACTCCCGAAACCGTCGAGCCCGCCGGGGCGGCCGACACGGCGGGTCCGGGGAGCCTGCTCACGCTGGTTGGCCCTGAGGCGCACCATGCGGTGTCCGTGCGGCGGCTGCGACCGGGAGAACGGGTGGACCTGGTCGACGGCGCCGGCCTACGACTGGTATGTGAGGTGACCGACGCCGTCGCAGAAGGGGGGCGCCGAGAGCGGTTGGCCGTACGCGTGGCTGAACGACTGGTGGAACCCCAGGCGGTGCCACGCCTAGCGCTGGTGCAGGCGCTGGCCAAGGGCGGGCGTGACGAGCAGGCGGTGGAGACCTCCACCGAAGTCGGTGCGGACCTGATCGTGCCCTGGTCGGCTGAGCGCTGCGTGGCGGTGTGGCGGGGTGTGAAGGCTGCCCGTGGGCGTCAGCGCTGGCAGGCAGCCGCCCGCGAGGCCGCCAAGCAGGCGAGGCGAGCCCGCGTGCCCGAGATCGCGGAGCTGCTCACCACCGCCGAGCTGACCGACTGGGTGCGGCAGGTGTGTCGGGACGGCGGGACGGTGCTGATCCTGCACGAGGAGGCGACCAGGCCGGTCGGCGACGTGGTGCTGTCGGAGACGCGGGTGGGAGCGGCGGCATCGGAAGCGGCTGGCACAACCGAGGGCGACCATCAGGGGGGTGCTGGCGGTGCGGGAGAGGTGCCGGTACTCGCCGTCGTCGTCGGGCCCGAGGGCGGGATCAGCCCCGCAGAGGTGGCGGCGCTGGAGAATGCCGGGGCGACCACGGTGCGTCTGGGGCCGCATGTGCTGCGTACGGCTTCGGCCGGGCCGGTGGCGCTCGCGGTCCTCGCGCAGCGCGCCGGCCTCTGGGGCTGAGGCGGGTCTCTAGCAGGGGGACGAGTGGCCGAAACGCTTGTGCGCGGCCTGTTTCGAGACACCGAGGGCCGCGCCTATTACGGTCCATGACTCACCGGCCGCACGAGCGTCGGCGACGGCGCGAAACTGGGTGCGCTCGCCCTCACCGGCGGCCCGGCCTTTATGACGGGCGGCCCGACCTGGCCGCCATGCTTGCCGAGCTGCTGGAGCTCGTCGCTGGCGGGAGGCTTAACACCTGCGTGGCTGAGACTATGCCGCTGGACGAGGTGCCCGCCGCCTACGCCCGACTCGCCCGGGGCCACCAGATCGGCAAGCTCGTCTGCGACGTGGCCGGATCGGTCGGTGCGTGAGCTCGGGTGGGGTGTGTTCGGCGGAAAAGTGTCCATCCGTCGCCACTTTGACGGTGCGGTGCCCGTTCGTTCGCCGGAGGAACCACAGTTGTGCCTGCTATAGAGCCGTTGTTGTTGCGGGATCCGCTGAGTCGATATCTGAAAGTGGCGAGAGATGGACACTTTTGGGTGCGGACGCCGTGTCGGTGGGTGGCGGTTATCTGCTGAAGCTCGGCAGCAGGGCGACACCGAACGTATCCTTCGACCTATCAATAGTCGCGCAGGAGGGTGAGATGGGCACGCGGGGTCGTAGGCGGGCCGGGAGCCCGGATGCCCGGCGGGCGATTCTGGAGGCGGCCCGCGCCGCCTTCGCCCGCGACGGCTACAACACCTCGCTGCGCGGCATTGCACGCGAGGCGGGCGTGGACCCGGCGCTGGTGCACCACTACTTCCCGGAGCGCTCCGACCTGTTCGTGAAGGCGGTCTATGACGGGCCAGACGGGCCGCCGATGGACCCGAGTGCGCTTGACGAAGTCCGACGCCTGCCCGCCTGTCAGCAGGGAGGGGCACTGGTGCGCGTGTTCATCACTCAGTGGGATCGCATGGGCCAGGACCGCTTCTCTGCGCTGCTGCGCGCGGCACTGACCAACGAGGGCATGGTGGGGCGAGTGCGTGAACTCGTGGTCGGCGCTCTGATAACCCCGCTGGTCGCGAAAGTAGCCCCAGACCGAGTCCGCCTGCGCTCCCAACTGGTTGCGGGCCACCTGGTGGGACTGGGTATGACGCGCTGGGTCGCCCGCCTCGACGCCGTATCCGCCGCGAGCCCGGAGGAACTTGCGGCCGCCGTCGGGCCGGTGATCCAGCACTACCTGACCGGCGAGCTCGGCGGACAAGACGGCGTCGCCAGTGGGCAACTCGACGCTACCGACTCCGACTCCCGGGCCTAGGGAGCCGCAGGCTGAGTCGCCGGGAGTTTGCGTGCACAAGGCGGAGCGGCCTTGCCTTGCAGGTATGGCACCCCTATATTCATCGCATGATGAAAAACGGGTGGAGTACCCGCCGCGGTGGCCGCGCGCCTACCGGAGCGGTCGCGTCCCCGAGCGCTGTTCGCGTTCGTGGGCTGCGGGTGCGTCGCGCCGGCAACGAGATCCTGCACGGCCTGGACCTGGAGCTGCGCCCCGGCTCCATCATCGGCCTGCTCGGCCCCTCGGGCTGCGGCAAGACCACCCTCATGCGCGTACTCGTCGGCGTACAGCACTACGAAGGCACGATTGAAGTGCTGGGGAAGCGGCCGGGTGCTCCCGCCGTCCGCGACCGGGTCGGCTATGTGACGCAGGCGGCGGCCGTGTACAGGGACCTGACCGCCCGCCAGAACCTGCGCTACTTCGCCGCACTGGCCGGTCGGCGCGCCCGCGACATCGACGAGGTGCTGGACACGGTGGGCCTGACCGACCTCGCCGACCGGCGCGTGAGTACCTTCTCCGGCGGCGAGACCGGTCGGGTCTCGCTCGCCTGCGCCCTGGTGGCCGGACCGGAACTGCTGATACTCGACGAACCGACGGTCGGCCTGGACCCACTGACCCGGGAGGGGCTGTGGGCGACCTTCCGGGATCTGGCCAATGCGGGTGCCACCCTGCTGATCTCCAGCCACGTCATGGACGAGGCCCTGCGGTGCGATCGCGTGCTGCTCATGCGCGCCGGCCGCTTCCTGGCCTCGACTACCGCCGCCGAGCTCCTGGCGCGCACCGGCGCCGACACCCTCGACGCCGCCTTCCTCGACGTCGTCCGGCGGGCGGAGCGCGGGGAGGGGGAGCGGTGAACCCGCGTACCTTCGCCGCCACCGTCCGCCGCGTCCTGGCGCAGCTGGTGGCCGACCGCCGCACCCTCGGGCTGATCATGGTGGTGCCCGCCGCGCTGCTGACCCTGCTCTACTTCGTCTACTACGACTACCCGCACGGAGAGCAGCTGTTCAACCGGATCGCCGTGGCCATGATGGCGATTCTGCCGATGCTGGTTATGTTCCTGGTCACCAGCGTGACCATGCTGCGCGAGCGCGGCTCCGGCACGCTGGAGCGGTTGTGGACCACACCCCTGCACCGCGCCGACCTGCTGCTCGGCTACGCCGCCGCCTTCACCGCCACGGCGGTGGGGCAGTCGCTGGTGCTGTGCGCCGTGGCCGCGTGGTGCCTGGGGGTGCAGATCGCCGCCTCCTGGGCGTGGGTGATTCTCACCGCGCTGGTCGACGGCTTCCTCGGCGTGGCACTGGGCCTGTTCGTCTCCGCCTTCGCCCGCACCGAGTTCCAGGCCGTGCAGTTCTTCCCCGTGATCATCGGCCCGCAGATCTTCCTGTGCGGCCTGCTGGTCGCGCGCGATCAGTTGCCGCGGGTGCTGGAGCTGTGCAGCAACGTGCTGCCCATGAGCTGGGCCGTCGACGCCGTCGGCGAGCTGAGCGCGAACACCGTACCGACCACCGCCTTCGGCGCTGACCTGGGGCTGGTGGCCGGGGCAGGCGTGGCGATCCTCGCGGTGGCCGCCCTGACCGTGCCGCGGCGGGTGCGGTGAGGGCGGTGTGGCGGGCGGTGTGTTCGCTGCACCGACTTGGTGTCTTAGTGCCTCATCTTGGTGCCTTCGTGCACCGACTTAGTGGCTCGACTTAGTGACTCGACCGGCACGCTTGGGGTACCGTCACACTCGGCTGACTCGCGCGCTTGTTCACCGACCTTGGCCGAGTTGTTGCCGGAAAGGTAGTCCGCGCGCACCCGGTCCTCCACATCGATGACGGGCTCAGGTGTGCAGGCTTCGGCCGCCTGCTCGAATACGCGCCGGACGCCGGTGCCCCCAGGAAGCGGGTGGGGCGGGGCAGGCGGCAAGGATTGTCGTCTCTCCCAGCGTCACACGTCGATGGCTGGAGCGAGCTGGGGTGAGATCCTGTCATCGATGCGGCTGGCAATGCGCGCCTATTCGGCGAGCGGGAGCGGGAGTTCGACGCCCAGCACCAGACACCGCCCTTCGGCACGTTACTTCGACCGACTTCGACACGTAAGGGCGTGTTCAATGGTCTGTGTAAGCCCTGATTGAGAGGACCTACTGTCATGACTGTGACTGATGAGAAGAAGAAGACCGCGCCGTCTGAGACCGTTCCGACTGGTAGTGGTGTGGCCCGGGAGCTGGCCGCCTCTGGTGCGTTGGATGACCTGTTTGAGCAGGTCGGGTCCGGCAATGTGGAGCTCACTGGTGCTGACGGTCTGCTGCCGGCGCTGTTGAAGGAAGCCCTGGAGCGGGGCCTGCAGGCGGAGCTGACCGACCACCTGGGCTACGAGAAAGGCGAGCCGACCAAGGCCGCCCGTGGTAACGCTCGTAATGGCACTACGACCAAGATGATCGACTCCGAGGTCGGTTCCTTCGAGATCGAGGTCCCCCGGGACCGGGCCGGCTCGTTTACGCCCCGCCTGGTGCGTAAGGGCCAGCGGCGCACGGGGCGGCCTGGACTCGATGATTGTGAGCCTGTACGCGGGCGGCATGACGGTGCGGGAGATCCGCCACCACCTGGAGACCACCCTGGGTGCGGGCGGGGTCGGCCCGGGGGCGATCAGTAAGGTCACCGACGCCGTGTGCGAGGCGGTCCTGGAGTGGCAGAACCGCCCCCTGGAGGAGTTCTACCCGGTCATCTACCTCGATGCCATCCGCACCCAGGGTCCGCGCCGACCACCGCGTGACCACCAGGTCAGCCCACATCGCCGTAGGGGACGGGCATGGACGGGATCAAGCACGTGCTGGGCATCTGGGTACAGGCCGAGGAAGGAGCCTCGCTGAAGGGCGGCTCGTGTGCGCGCAGCTGGCCAACCGCGGCATCAAGGACGTGCTTATCGTGTGCCGGGCGGACTTGTCGGCCTGCCCAGGGGCGACCCGAGGCGACCTGGCCCAACTCCCTGGTCCAGACCTGCGTCGTGCACCTGATACGCGCCTCGATGCGGTTCGTGGCCTATGGGGACCGCAAGCAGGTTGCCAAAGCGCTCAAGCCCGTCTACACCGCCCCCAACGACCAGGCCGCCCTGAAGGCACTGGCCGACTTCTCCGACCAGTGGAGCAGCAAGTATCCCGAGGCGGTGGCGACCTGGGAGAGGGCCTGGGAGCGTTTCACGCCGTTCCTGGCGTTCCCGCCGATGCTGCGCCGGGTCATCTACACAACCAACTCCATTGAGTCGCTGAACTACCAGCTGCGCAAGGTCTCGAAGAACCGGGGACAGTTCCCCTCCGACGAGGCCGCCGTGAAGCTGTTGTGGCTGGCCATCTGCAACATCGAGGACGAGCGCGCCAGAGAACGAGCCAAGGAAGCCGGCCTACCCGCCAGCAAACGCAAGGCCAAGGGCCGCATGGTCGAAGGACAAGTCACCACCAACTGGAAGCAAGCCCTCGCCCAACTCGCCGCCGCCTACCCCGAACGAATCCGCCCCTACCTGTAAGCAACAACCCGCTTACACAGAAAACTTGACAGGCTCACACGTAACGTCTACGGACCTCGGCGGTTATATCGACCGACCTCGGCGGTTGCTTCGGTTGGCCGGTAGCATGGGGGACAAGATGACGAGTTCGCCCATCACACCAGCAGCCGCGACCGCGGCGACCACCTCTCCGGCCTCCGCCGGATCCACTTCCACCGCAGGTTCTGCCGGTGCGTCCGCAACCGCCGGACCGGCGGACGTCACCCGCACCCTGACCCTGCCCGATGACCTCGCCCCCGTCGCCCTGCTCGGCGCCCGCGACGAGGTGCTGCGCGCAGTCGAGCGCGGCTTCCCCGACGTGTCCGTGCACGTGCGTGGCACCACCGTCACTGTCACGGGCGCTGCCGCCCGCGTGGACGTGGTGGTCGTGCTGCTGTCTGAACTGATCGACGTCGCCCGCGCCGGCACGCCCCTGACCGCCGACGCCGTCGACCGCGCCATTAGCCTGCTGGACGCCTCCGCCCGCCCCGCCGACATCCTCACCGACGAGGTCCTGACCACCCACGGGCGCTCCATCCGCCCCAAGTCCCTCGGCCAGAAGGCCTACACCGACGCGATTGAGAACTCCACCATCACCTTCGGCATCGGCCCCGCAGGAACCGGCAAGACCTACCTGGCCATGGCCAAGGCCGTCGACGCCCTGGCCCGCAAGCAGGTCTCCCGCATCATCCTCACCCGCCCGGCCGTGGAGGCGGGGGAGAACCTCGGCTTCCTGCCCGGAACCCTCACCGACAAGATCGACCCCTACCTGCGGCCCCTGTACGACGCCCTGCACGACATGCTCGACGCCGAGGCCCTGCCGCAGCTGATCGCCGCCGGCACCATCGAAGTGGCCCCGCTGGCCTACATGCGCGGACGCACCCTGAACGACGCCTTCATCATCCTGGACGAGGCCCAGAACACCAGCCCCGAGCAGATGAAGATGTTCCTCACCCGCCTCGGCTTCGGCTCCAAGATGGTGATCACCGGGGACGTCTCCCAGATCGACCTGCCCGGCGGGCGCCCCTCCGGGCTGCGGGTGGTGCGCCGCATCCTCGACGGCCTGGAGGACATCAGCTTCTGCGAGCTGACCGCCGCCGACGTAGTACGCCATCGGCTGGTCGGCCAGATCGTCGACGCCTACGCCCGCTATGACGCCGAGCACGCCGAACCGGCCGGTCGCCCCGGTCCGGCCCCGCACCGCCGTGAAGGCTCCCACCGCCGCACCCCCTCCGAGTACCGAGACAGGAACCGCCCATGACCACCGAGGTCATTAACGAGACCACCACCACCATTGACGCCGCCGAGTTCGCCGCCCTGGCGGACCACGTGCTGTCCGCCATGCACGTCAGTCCCATGGCGGAGCTCAACATCCTGTTCATCGACCCCGAGCCCATGGCCGAGCTGCACGTGCGCTGGCTCGACCTGGAGGGCCCCACGGACGTGATGAGCTTCCCCATGGATGAGCTGCGGCCCGGTACTGCCGAGAACGAGACACCGCCGGGCACCCTGGGTGATGTGGTGCTGTGCCCGCAGGTGGCTGCCAAGCAGGCGCTTGAGGCCGGGCACAGCGCCGTGGAGGAGATGCTGCTGCTGACCGTGCACGGCATCCTGCACCTGCTCGGCTATGACCACGCCGAGCCGGAGGAGAAGAAGGAGATGTTCGACCTCCAGCGCCAGCTCCTGCTGACCTTCCTGGCGGAGCGCGGCAAGTGACCGCCGCTCCCTCCGTGCTACTGCTGCTCGCCGCGGTGGTGGCGCTCGGCTTCGGGATGGCGCTGTCAGCGGGGGAGGGGGCGCTTACCCGCATGACCCGGGCCGCCGCCGAGGATCTCGCGGAGGCAGGGCGGCGCGGCGCCGAGAGGGTCGTGGCCCTGACATCCCGCCGCGAGCAGGTCCTCGGCACGCTCGTCGGCCTGCGCGCAGGCGTGGACATGCTGGTGGCGGTCCTGGTCACCCTGGGCGTTGCCGGGCACTTCGAGAAGTGGTGGCAGGTCCTCCTCGTGGCAATCGGCCTGAACCTGGTGCTGCTGGGCCTGCTCGTAGGGGTCTCTCCGCGCTCGGCCGGCCGCCGCAACCCCGCCGGTACCCTTCTGGCGCTGGCGGGCCTGCTGGAGCGGGTCGATGCTCTCGGCGCACCCTGGCGCTGGCTGCAGGCCCGGTTCGGGCACGCCGCCGCACTCACTGATGCCGAGCTGCGCGCCGAGGTCACCGAGGACCTGCGCGAGATGATCGACGAGATCGGCGACTCCGAGACCATTGAGGACGAGGACCGCGAGATGATGCGCAGCGTGGTCGAGCTCGGGCAAACCCTCGTGCGCGAGGTCATGGTGCCCCGCACGGACATGGTCACCATCGATGAGGACAAGCCCACCTCTGCCGGCATGCGCCTGTTCATCCGCTCCGGCTTCTCACGCGTACCCGTGATCGGGGAGGACGCCGACGACGTGCACGGCATCCTCTACCTCAAGGACGTGCTGCGGCGCCTGTCGGACCACCCTGAGTACTGGGAGCGGCCGGTATCCGACTTCACGCGTGAGGCCGTGTACGTGCCCGAGACCAAGCTCGCCGATGACCTGCTGCGCGAGATGCAGCTGGGGCACTTTCACATTGCCCTGGCCGTGGACGAGTACGGCGGTATCGCCGGCCTGGTTACCCTGGAGGACCTGCTGGAGGAGGTCGTGGGAGAGCTAACCGACGAGCACGACCCCGCCGAGCCGGTGGCTGAGGACCTTGGTGATGGCACGTTCCGCGTGCCCGTGCGCCTGGGCCTGGACGCCCTCGGTGAGCTGTTCGACCTGGAGATCGAGGACGACGACGTCGACACCGCCGGCGGGCTGCTCACAAAGGCCATCGGCAGGGTGCCGCTGCCCGGCGCCAGCGGTGACGTGCAGGGCATCCACCTGGTGGCTGAGGAGGCCACCGGGCGACGGCGGCAGGTTGCCACCCTGCTGGCCTCCCGCAGCGCCTCCGCCCAGTCGCGGCCCCGGAACGCCGCCGCTGCCGGCAGTACGGCGGGCGCGAGAACCGACCATGATCGGAAGGAAGAGTGACACCGATGACCAATGCCACCGACGCCGACGGCTTCCCCATCCTGCCGGACGAACCGGACGCGGATGACCCCACCCGCGCACCCATCGCCGTCCCCGAACACCCTGAGGACTTCCGCGCCGGCTTCGTCTGCCTGCTCGGCCGCCCCAACACCGGCAAGTCCACACTCACCAACGCGCTGGTGGGCCAAAAGATCGCCATCACCTCCGGCCGCCCAGAAACCACCCGCCACAACGTGCGCGGCGTCGTCAGCAGACCGGACAGCCAGTTGGTGCTGGTGGATACCCCCGGCTTCCACCGCCCCCGCACCCTGCTCGGCCAGCGCCTGAACGACCTGGTGCGTGAAACGCTCACGGGCGTGGACGTAGTCGCCTTCTGCATCCCCGCCGGCGACAAGATCGGCCCCGGCGACCGGCTCATCGCCCGGGAACTGGCCGACCTGGGCAAGCCGGTCGTCGCCGTCGTCACCAAGACCGACTCCGTCTCCCGCGCCAAGCTGGCCGAGCAGCTGCTTGCCGTCGACGCACTCGGCGACTGGGCGGATATCGTGCCCGTCTCCGCGCTCAAGGGGGACCAGGTCGACGTGCTGGAGGAGGTCCTCACCTCCCACCTGCCACCCTCCCCGCCGCTGTACCCCACCGACTCCGTCACCGATGAGCCCCAGGCCGTCATGGTCGGCGAGCTCGTCCGAGAGGCCGCCCTGGAGCGCCTGCGGGATGAGCTGCCGCACTCGCTGGCCGTCGTCGTCGACGAGATCGTGGACCCGGCCGCGGAGGCGGAGAATGCGGGCCGTGTAAAGGGCACCGGAAACCGGCTGCAGGTGCGCGTGAGCCTGCTGGTGGAGCGCGACTCGCAGAAGGCCATTGTGATTGGCCGGGCAGGCGCCAACCTCAAGGCCATCGGCTCCGAGGCACGGCGCGGCATCCAGGAGCTGCTGGGCCGCAAGGTCTACCTCGACCTGCATGTGCGCACCGTCAAGGACTGGCAGTCCGACCCCAAGGCACTGACCAAACTAGGATTCTAAGACTCCTCGCCCATGCACCCATTCCCCGACTCCCACCGCCGTCCCAAGCGCCGGACCCGTCGCGGCCGCCCCATGACCATCCTGGCTCGCAGGATCGGCCCCAAGCGGCAACCCGCACGCATTACCGCAGCCGAGCTGCGTTCCGGCTGGGCCTGGATGCGCGAGTTCCCGCACCGCGCCTGGACGCTGTTGTCCGGGCTGTGGCGCACTGAGCGCCGTCGCACCCTGATCGTGCTGGCCGCGGCGATCGGCGTGGCCATCCTTATGGGGCTGCTCGGGACTGGGGGGCGGGAGATCTGGGAGATCCTGCTGACCATAGGGCTGGGCGCCCTCGTACTTGCGGTCTCCACCGACCACCGCACCATCGGCGGGGTGGCGGTTACCGTGCTGGGGCTCAGCCTCGTCGGCACGCTCGCCGGGCCGCGCTGGAACCCTCAGCCCCTGACGGACTCCCTGGCCCCGACCACCACTGACACCAGCATCGGCGGGGCCGTGACCACCGCCCCCGTCGGCACGTACGCGGTGGACACCAGCACTGTCATGGTCACTCAGGCCGACGGTGAGGAGGTACCCGCCCTGCTGCGTCGCCCCATCGGGGTGGATGCAGACACCCCCGGCGTCGTCTTCATGCACGGCGCCGGCACTCACAGCATCTGGGGCTTCTCCGAGCAGGCCGAGTCGCTGGCCTCGGCCGGAGTAACCACCCTGGTTCCCTCCAAACCCATGGAGGACTACTCCACAACCGAGCGCAACTACCTGTCCATGGCCGCCGACTATCAGTGCAGTCTTGACTATCTGATTGCGTTGGACGGCGTGAACGCCGACGACGTCGGCGTCTACGGCGAGTCAGAGGGCGCCATTCCCGGCGTTGTGCTGACTGCCCAGGACGAGCGCGTTGCCTTCCTGATCCTGGCCAGTGCCCCCGTGGTGCGGCTGCGGGAGCAGGCCGCGCTGGCGGTGGACAGCTACATGCGCAACGTGGGTGTGCCGGATGCGATGCTCGACCTGATCCCGCGGGTGCTCGGCAGCACCCAGATTCCCGGAGGCGGATTCGAGTACGCCGATTTCGACTCCGTGGCCTACCTAGAGACGATCAGCGTCCCTGTGCTCATGGTCTACGGCACCGCCGACGCCTCAATGCCCCTGGTGCAGGGACCCGGCACCGTGTGGGAGGCCCTGCAGGACGCGGGCAACGACCAGCTCACCGTCCGCTACTACGACGGCGCAAACCACGGCCTCAAGCTCGGTATCACCACCGACGGGTCCCTGGCCCCGGGGGTAACCCGTGACCTTTCACGGTGGGTGACAGGACTGCCGGAGACCGCGGCCGCCGAGCCCCACGTCGCCGGCGCCACCCCCACCCAGGCCTACTGGGCGCAGACGCCCGACCCCACCCGCTGGTACGCCTCCGGAGACCTGATGCTCGCCACCCTCGTGATCGGCTTCGGCCTGATGGTGATGGCGGGAATCGGCTGGCTCGTGGGGCAGGCGCCCCGGCTGCGTGGACGGCGTGGCCTGCACCTGCCCGACCCCATCGGGCGCTGGTCCGTGTCCCTGTGCATGAGTGTGACTGCGGCCTGGCTGCTGTACGTGGTCTACATTCTGGGGGTGGCCTCCCTTGCCACTAGCTACCGCACCAATCACCTGTTCTCCTACGGTGGCTGGGTAGTAGTCCAGCTGGTGGCGGTTATCGCCGTCGTCATGCTCGTCAAGCTCGTCTACCGCGCCCGCCTCATGCGGGCGGCGGCGCATGATGCCAACCGGGAGCGCGGCGAGAAGGGACGCTGGCTCACCGTCCCTGCGGCGGCGGTGCTCTCTGCGGCCGTGATCGGGGCTGCGACGCTACTAGTTGCCATCGCCTACTGGGGCCTGTTCCCCATGCTGGTATGAGTGGTAGTGAGCGGGCAGGCAGGCCGTGAGAGCCCTGAAGCTGGTCGCCTGGGCGTGCAGCCTGCGTAGCCCCGGGTTGGTATTCGCCCCGTCGGTACGCTCGTTCGCGCTAGCGCTGATGCTCGTACTCATCTGGGCCGCCACCCGGGGCGAGGTGACCATCACCGGCGGTCTCGCCCGGTCGCTGACGGTTGCGGGCCTCGGGGCACTGGTCGCGGTGGCGAATGCCTCGGCACTGCTGCGCGATCTCGACTCCGCTCGACGCGGGGCGCTGCGCTACTACGGATTCCGGCCGGCGGACTTCCTCGCGCTGTACGCAGTCATGTCCCTGCCGCTGACGGCGTTGGAGGCTGTGTGTGGAACGTTAGTACTGGACTTTCCGGGCTGGTCCGAACCGGGCCGCTTCGGGCTGCTGTTGGCGGCGTGGACGGTGACGACGGCGCTGGGGGCGGTTGCCGCGGACTGGCTTGGACACGTCGGCATTGCACCCGGGCTCCCAATGACGCGGCTAAAGCTGCGGATTGGTGCCAGGCTGCGGACCCGGGTCTCTTCGCTGTGCGTGGTCTACCTGTGCTCGGCCTCCTGGTTGCCGACGATTCTGGTGGCAGCTGCGGGCATGGTGAGCGCATACGCGCTGGGACGCTTCGGTCAGTCGGTCTTCGTTGGCGTGTTCGTCGCGGGTGCCTACCTGGCTGCGACGGTGATCGGCGTTCTCGCCGAGGTCGATGACACGCCTTCAGCCCGCTATGCCAGGAGCCGTTACGCCATCGCCGACGCGGAGCTGCGGCGCGCCAAGCTCGCGCTGGCGCTGCCGCTACTGGTTGCCGAATGCCTGGCGGCTAGCACGCTCGGCATGGTCGCCGGGGCCCGCATCGATGCCGTCCACCTGCTGGTGTGCCTGGTATACCTGCCGCTACTGGCGATTGCGCTGGCCGACGCCGCCACCGCCTACACCCGGCGGCATCGCATGCTGCCCGCCGCGGAACTGGGCGGGGCACTGCTCACCCTGGTTCCGGGGCTGCCCCTGGCGGTGCTCCCGGCCGCCGCCCACCTACTGCGCAGGAGCAAACATGCTTGAAGTCATTGGCGTACAGCGTCGGTACCGCGGCGGGCGCGGCACCGGGCCGCTGACCCTGGAGGTGGCAGCGGGGGAGGTGCTCGGCGTCGTCGGCCCCAACGGGGCGGGCAAGACCACGCTCTTCGGCGCCCTGTGCGGGGTGAACGACTTCCAGTCCGGCACCGTCCGCCTGGACGAACGCGAGCTGGGGCGGCGCCTGCCCGCCGAGGCCTGTGGCTTCCTGCCCGAGCAAAGTCGGCTGTTCCCACAGCTCACCGCCCGTCAGGCGTGCCGCTTCGAGGCCTCCATGCGGCACCTGGAGGTGGACGAGGACGCGCTGGAGGGGCAGCTGGACCGCTTCGGCTGCGCCGACTTCCGCGACACCGAGGTAAGGCACCTGTCCCAGGGAATGACCCGCCGCCTGGGGATCGCCTGCGCCTTCCTCGGTGCCCCTCGGGTGGTGGTGCTGGACGAGCCGCTGAACGGGCTCGATGTGGAGGGCGTGCTGCTGTTCCGACGCGCCCTGGCCGACTACCTTGACGGCGGCGGCATCGCCCTGATGTCCAGCCACATCCTCAGCGTGCTCGACGAGGTCTGTCAGCGGGTGGTGCTGCTCAAGGACGGGCTGGTGGCCGCTACCGTGGACGTGCGCAACGGCGGCGCCGAGCGGGCCTACCTCGAGGTCTTTGGGCAGTGAGTGGGCACGCATTGACGTAACACTCTGGATGGTGACCTACAGTGCTAAGTGAAGTCGTAATGCGGCATCAACCTTGGCCATGAGCTCTGCCGGCAAGTGTCCTACCACCTGACCGAGGCGTTGAACCGCCACGGAACGCACCTGTTCCGCCTGTGCCTTGGAGTCCAATGACAGCCCGGTTAACTCCGCAGGGAGAAGGACTTGGAACGGGAGAACACGCTCAGTTGAGCTCGTGACTGGTACCACCGTTACAACACCTCGGTCGAGAACCGCGGCCGCCGTATTGGCGTCGTCGTTGCTTACCACGACGGCAGGTCTGCGCGTGTTTGCCTCGCTGCCGATCACGGGATCGAGGTTCACAATCCGTATCTCACCGCGCAGCATCATCGTCCCCGTCGGCGACTGTCATGTCCCATTCGGATGAGTCTGGGGAATCCGCCCAGTCCCTCCAGGCTTCCATGTAGGCATCGCGCAAATTCTCCCGGTGAAGACGACGTATAGCCGTTTGGACTCCCGCGGATCTTGAAGGAAGACCTTCCTGGCTCACGTACTCGTCTAGGAGTGCTAGATCCGCCTCACTCAGGCTCACACTGACTTTCATACCCAACAACTACCGCTAGTCGCTAAACGGTGGCAGTCTGGTGGCAGAACCGGTGTGCCGGTGTTGTGTTCAGGCCAGGGGCGGGAACTCCTCCAGGGAGAACACCGACTCCACGGGCACGTCGAAGTAGCGGGCGATGCGCAGCGCCAGGTAAAGCGACGGGGCGTACTCGCCGCGCTCCAGATAGCCGACCGTCTGGTAGTGCACGCCGAGCGCCTCCGCCAGCTGCCGGCGGCTGACCCTGCGGTCCGCGCGCAGCACGGCGATGCGGTTGTGAACGACCTCTCCGGACATCTCACAGCCCAGTCTGCGAGCGGATCGTCGACTGGGTGCGATTCAGCCCGCCGATTGTCTCCTTGCGGAAGCTGCGGCGAATGACCGGCGGCACCAGCCCGAAGCCGACGACGATCCAGGTCAGCAGCACCCCGACGGCCAGCGCCGGGTGGAAGCTGCCGCCGATCTCCCAGGACGGATCGCCCACGAGCGCCCAGCGGGTCAGGTGCCCGGACCAGTAGGTCGGCAGCACCATCTGAATGCCCTGCACCCAGCCCGGCAGCGCGGAGGTCGGGTAGCAGCAACCGGCCAGGAACAGCACCAGGCAGATCACCATGTTCACCATGTAACTGTAAACGCCGCGGATGAACACGCTGAGGAAGAACCCGAGCGGCGCGCACGCCAACGAGGCCAGCGCGGCAATAAGCAGACAGAGCAGCGTCGTTCCGGTGGAGGGCATCGTGACAGCAATGAACAGGACAGTCCCTAGAAGGATCATCGCCTGCATGAGGAACACCAGCACCACGGTGGACAGCGTCTTGCCGATCGCCCAGGTGAGCGGTCCGTGCGGGAGGATGCGCACCCGCAGCAGTGCGCCCCCGATGCGATCGGTATAGGTCTCCGCTCCAATCTGTGCCATGACGAGACTGGCGAAGCCGCCGACGGCGCCGGCCGCGAGCATGGTGCCGAAGGCACTGGTGGAGTCGAGTCCGCTGAGTGGGCCGTCGCTTATCCGGGAGACGACCAATATGGCGGCCACTGTAAACAGGATGGACGTCGCTCCGGCTCCCACGATGCTCGGGCGCAGGTCGCCGTAGGCCTGACGCGCCGCTGCGCGTAGTACGGACAGGGGCAAAGATCGAGTGGAGGTCATGGCCTGGGCTCCTTGGCGCTAGGGGTGGTTGCCGAATCACTCCGGATGGCCAAGTGATCCGTGCTGCTTTGTCCGGCGTCCGCGGGCTGGGAGACCAGGGCGAGGTAGGCCTCTTCCAGAGTGGGGCGAGTGACCGTCAACTCGCTGATCGCGTCCAGGTCCAGCTGTTGCAGGAAGCGCTCCGGAGCTGCGGTGGCATGCACATGGCGCTCGCCATCCTGCATCCAGGTCACCTCGGCCTCCCGGCCGATGCGCTCACGCAACTCGGTGACGGTGCCTTCGGCGATGATCCGGCCCGCCGCCATGATGACGACCCGCGAGGCCAGGCGCTCCGCCTCGGAGAGGTCATGTGTGGTCATCAGTACGGTGGCCGCGTCGTCCACCCGCTCCATGATCAGGTCGTGCAGACGCGCCTTGGAGACGGGGTCAAGCCCCGTCGTCGGCTCGTCGAGAATCAGCAGCTCGGGGTGACCCAACAGCGCCGCCGCGAAGTCCAGCGTGCGGCGTTGCCCTCCCGAAAGCCGGGAGAGGCGGGAATCGGCCTTGTCCGCCAGCCCCACGGCGTCGAGCACCTCAGCCACCGTGGCCACCCGCGTCGTCGCTGTCAGCAGCATGGAGCGAATCCATTCCAGCTGGTCCTTCACCCGCCACTTGGCGTGATCGGTCCAGTTCTGCTGCACCAGCCCGATCCGCGCCCAGAAGGCTGCATCCGTGCGGCGCGGATCCGTACCGAAGACGCGGACGCTGCCCGCGTGCGGGCGCAGTGAGCCGAGCAGGTTCTCCACGAGCGTGGTCTTGCCGACGCCGTTGGGGCCGAGCAGGCAGACCACCTCGCCGGGCTGGACCGTGAGGCTGACGTCGTGCAACACGGGGTGCTTGCCATAGGCGAATCCGACACCCTGGGCGCTAATCACGGGTGGGGCAGGGGACATGTCCGCTCCTTCCTGGTAGGTGCGCTACTGAATGTAGCAGACCTACTACATATTGCGTGTGATGATGACGGGTGCTGTGGCCGTGAGTTGCGAGAGCTGCTCGTCGTCGCGCCGTCCACACTGTGACCTGGCGTGGCGGAGCGGCGGATTCGCGGTACGGTGTCCCCGTGCGCGCGACCTCGGTCCGGGAGCGGAACCTCCTGCTTAGTCGCCGCGGCGGGGCCTGAACAGGCCGGCACCCCGACCGCGGCTAACTTCGCGTAGCCAGCCACCCCGGCGCGCCGGGCTCCGGCGCCGGCAACCAGCACATCTGCTCAGGAGAACCCAGACCCATGCGTACCGCCCGCCCCGCCCCACAGCAGCCCTCCGGCATGCCCTTCACCAAGTACCGGCCCTTCCTCGACACGGTCGACGTCTCCCTGCCGGACCGCACCTGGCCGAACAACCGCATCACCCACGCCCCCCGCTGGCTGAGCACCGATCTGCGCGACGGCAACCAGTCCCTCATCGAGCCCATGGGGCCCGCCGCCAAGCGCGCGATCTTCGACCTGCTGGTGCGCATGGGCTTCAAGGAGATCGAGGTCGGCTTCCCCGCCGCCTCCCAGACCGACTACGACTTCGTGCGCTCCCTGGTGGAGGACGACGCCATTCCCGAGGACGTGACCATCTCGGTGCTGACCCAGTCCCGCGAGGACCTGATTGACCGCACCCTGGACGCCTGCGTCGGCGCGCCGCGCGCCACCGTCCACCTGTACAACGCCCTGTCCCCGCTGTTCCGCGAGGTCGTCTTCCGCATGGGCAAGGACGACATCCGCGAACTCGCCGTCGAAGGCACCCGCCAGGTAATGGCACGTGCCGAGAAGGTGCTCACCGATGACACCATCTTCGGCTACGAGTACTCCCCGGAGATCTTCGTGGACACCGAGCGCGAGTACTCCCTGGAGGTGTGCGAGGCCGTCATGGGCGTGTGGCAGCCCGAGGGCGACCGCGAGATCATCCTCAACCTGCCCGCCACCGTCGAGCGCGCCACCCCCAATGTCTACGCCGACCAGATCGAGTGGATGAGCCGCAACCTCTCCCACCGCGACGCCGTGTGCCTGTCCATCCACAACCACAACGACCGCGGTTCCGGCATCGCTGCCGCCGAACTCGGCGTGCTCGCCGGGGCCGACCGCGTGGAGGGCTGCCTGTTCGGCCACGGCGAGCGCACCGGCAACGTCGACCTGGTCACCCTCGCCCTGAACCTGTTCAGCCAGGGCATCGACCCCATGCTCGACCTGTCCGACATCGACGAGGTGCGCCGCGTCGTCGAGCACTCCACCCAGATGGACGTGCCCCCGCGCACCCCCTACGCCGGCGAGCTCGTCTACACCTCCTTCTCCGGCTCCCACCAGGACGCCATCAAGAAGGGCTTCGCCGCACGCGCCGAGAAGGTCGCCGCCAAGACCGCCGAGGGACTGACCGAGGCCGAGGTGGACGTGGCCGTGCCCTGGTCCATGCCTTACCTGCCCATCGACCCGCACGATGTGGGCCGCTCCTACGAGGCCGTGGTGCGGGTGAACTCCCAGTCCGGCAAGGGCGGGGTGTCCTACCTGCTGCGCACCACCCACAACCTGGATCTGCCGCGCCGCCTGCAGATTGAGTTCTCCAACATCGTCCAGCGCCACACCGACACCTTCGGCGGCGAGGTCGACGCCAACGAGCTGTGGTCGATCTTCGCCGACGAGTACCTGCCGGCCTCGGCGGCACCCGGCGCCGACCTGCCCACCTGGGGCCGCTACAGCCTCAAGGGCGCCACACTCACCGCGGTTGGCGACGACGAGTCCATCCTTACCGTCACCATCTCCGACGGCGACGAGCGCAAGCTGCTGACCGCATCCGGCTCCGGCCCGCTGGATGCCTTCGTCACCGCCCTGGAGCAGACCGGTGTACAGGTGCGCATCCTCGACTACGCCGAGCACGCCCTAAGCGAGGGCCGCGACGCCCGCGCCGCCTGCTACGTCGAGTGCGAGGTCGGTGGTCAGGTCCTGTGGGGCGTGGGCATCGACCCCTCCATCACCACTGCCTCCTTCAAGGCCGTTATCTCCGCCGTCAACCGCGCCATGCGCTGACAGGGGCGCCGTTGGGGGAGAGGCTCTACCGGGACGAGGCCATCGTCCTGCGCACCTACAAGCTGGGCGAGGCGGACCGCATCGTCGTCATGCTCACCCGCGCCCACGGGCAGGTGCGCGCCGTCGCCAAGGGAGTGCGCCGCACCACCTCGCGCTTCGGTGCGCGCCTTGAGCCCTTCTCCATGATTGACGTGCAGCTGCACGCCGGGCGCAGCCTGGACGTGGTTACCCAGGTGGAGACCATCGATCCGTTCGGCCGTAACATCGCCGCCGACTACGCCATGTTCACCTGCGCCGAGACCATGGCGGAGACCGCCGAGCGCCTCACGCAGGACGACGGCGACCTGGGCACCACCGACTCCCCCCAGCAGTTCTTGCTGCTGTACGGGGCGTTGTCCGCGTTGGCGCGACGCCGTCACGCGCCCGGTCTGGTGCTGGACTCCTACCTGCTGCGGGCCCTGGCCCTGGCCGGCTGGGCGCCCTCCTGCTACGACTGCGCCCGCTGCGGCGCCCCAGGCCCCCACACCGCCTTCCACGTACAGGCGGGCGGTGCCGTCTGCTCCGCCTGCCGACCCGCCGGCTCCGTCGACGTCGAGCCGGGTGCCATGGCGCTGCTCGGCGCCCTGCTCTCGGGGAACTGGGAGCTGGCCGATGCCTCCAGTCCGCGCGAGCGCGCCGAGGCATCCGGATGCGTGTCCGCCTACCTGACCTGGCACCTGGAACGGCGCCTGCGTTCACTCTCCCTCGTAGAAAGGGCCTGACGTGCCTGACGCTACCGACGCCGCTCCCGCCGTCGGGGGCGGCTCCGACCCTCGCCCGCTCGACGTCGTCCCCCTGCACCGCGAGGGACTCACCCCGCCGGCTCTCGACCCGGCGTCCGTGCCCGCGCACATCGCCTGCGTCATGGACGGCAACGGCCGCTGGGCCAATGCGCGCGGCCTGCCCCGCACCGAGGGGCACCGGGTGGGGGAGTCGACCATGATGGACGTGATTGCCGGAGCCGTCGAGCTGGGGGTGAAGGAACTCAGCGTGTACGCCTTCTCCACCGAGAACTGGAAGCGCTCACCGGCGGAGGTCCGCTTCCTCATGGGCTTCACCCGCACGGTGCTGCGCGCCCAGACCGACGACCTGCTTGCCTGGGGCGTGCGAGTGAACTGGGTGGGCCGCGAGCCGAAGCTGTGGAAGTCGGTGCTCAAGGAGGTGCGTCGCTCCGAGCGCATCACCGCCGGCAACGACACCATGGTGCTGAACATGTGCCTTAACTACGGCGGCCGCGCCGAGCTCGCCGACGCCGCCCGAGCCATGGCCCGCGACGTGGAGGCCGGGCGGCTGCGGGCAGGGTCGATCAACGAGAAGACCGTGCAGCGCTACCTGTACTCCCCGCACATGCGGGACGTGGACCTGCTGATCCGTACCGGCGGGGAGCAGCGCACCAGCAACTTCCTGATGTGGTCCTCGGCCTACGCGGAGCTGTACTTCTCCGACCTGCCCTGGCCCGAGTTCGACCGCACCGAGCTGTGGCGCGCCTGCGAGGCCTACGCGCACCGCGAGCGCCGCTTCGGCGGCGCCGTCGAGCGGGTCGCCGGCGCCTAAGCATCGCGGCGCTACTTCTACCGATCTCGGTACGTAACAAGTGCCGGTCTCGGTACGTAACAAGTGCCGGTCTGGGTGTGTTACTGGTGCCGGTCTCGGGAGCAGGCGGGGCACAGGCCGAAGAACTCCACGGTGTGCTGCATGTCCGTGAAGCCCTGCTCGGCGGAGACTCGGCGGATCCACTCCTCCAGCTCGTCCCCGGCGACCTCCACCGTGCGACCGCAGGAGCGGCACACGATGTGGTGGTGGTGCCCGGGGCGCTCGCACTCCCGGTACAGCGCCTCACCGTCGGCGCTGCGGATCTGGTCGACCTCCCCGGCCTCGGCCATGGCGGTCAGGTTGCGGTACACGGTCGCCAGCCCCACCTTGGTGCCCTCCGCCTGCAGGGCGGCGTGAATCTGCTGGGCGGAGCGGAACTCGTTGGTGCGGGACAGGATGTCGGCCACTGCAGCCCGCTGCCAGGTAGCGCGGTGATGCGGTGGATTTCCATTACCCCTGGTGGCGTTGACACTCATGCGGGCACCTCCTGCTGTCCGTGATCAATTCGCATGCCGCCTCCCTGGCGGCGACCGTGGCGGGAGCGGGTGGCACGCACCACCCCGCCGACAAGCGCTACAACGGCGTATGTGCACACCAGTAGCACAACGATCATGGCACCCGGGGAGGCCGCCAGGAAATACGTGATGGTCAGCCCGGCTACGCAGGCGACCACGCCGATCACCATGGCCAGGTGCATGGTGCGTCCGAAGGAGTATGACACCAGCTGGGCGATCGCCACGGGAACGATCATCACTGCGGAGACCAGCAGCGCGCCCACCACCCGCATGGACACGGATACGGTCAGTGCCGCCACCACGGCCACAGTCACGTTCAGCGCGGCCGTGGGCAGGCCAATCGAGCGGGCGAACTCCTCGTCGTGGCACAGCGCGAACAGTGGCCCACGCAAGCCGATCCCCACCGCCAGCACCACGGCGGCGAGCACCACCGTAAACCAAGTGTCAGAGGTTGACACGGTCGCGATCGAGCCGAACAGGTAGCTGGTGAGATTCGTCGTCGTCCCGCCTGCCAGCTTGATCAGGATCACGCCGCCGGCGATGCCCCCGTAGAACAGGATCGCCAGGGCCACGTCGCCGCGGGTGCGCCCGCGGGCGCGAATGACCTCAATCAGCACCGCGCCGAGCACGGAGGCGATGATGGCCCCCGGAATGGCCCAGGCGTCGTGGGGGGTGACGTTCGCGGCCGCGCCGGCGATCCAGCCGAGCGCCACGCCGGTCAGGGCGATGTGCCCAATGCCGTCGCCCAGCAGTGCCAGGCCCCGCTGCACCAGGTAGGTGCCCACCACCGGGGCGGACAGCCCTACCAGCACGGCCACGATATAAGCACGCTGCATGAGCGGGCTTGCCAGCATCTGGCCAAGAGCGGTCATAAAGTCATTCACTGGAGGCCTCCTGCCTGCCGCACGGAGGTGGTCAGTACCGGGGCGTGGTGGGCCGTCGGCTCGGTGGCGCCGTGTTCATGCTCGTGCTCGCAGTTGTCCAGGCGGTCGTGGCCGAGCTCGTCATGGCGGGCGTGATCGTGGGCCAGCGCCTCCCGCGGCCCGTCGAATACCACCCGCCCCTCTGACAGCACCACCGCCCGTTCAACAACATCCGCCAGCTCGCCCATCTCGTGCAGGACGGTCAGCAGCGTCAGTCCCTGCGCGCGCAAGTCGTCCAGGGTGACCGCCAGCGCCGCACGCGAGGCGCGGTCAATCCCGGCCAGGGGTTCGTCCAGTAGCAGCAGCTCGGGAGAGCGCACCAGGGCGCGAGCGATCAGCACGCGCTGGGACTGTCCGCCGGAGAACACCTGCACGTGGTCCTGCGCGCGGTCGGCCAGACCTACGGCGTCCAGAGCATCCAGGGCGCGCCGACGGGCCGCACGGCCGCGGTCGGCGAAGGGGCGCCCCGGCGAGAGTAGTCCGGAGCGGACCACCTCCAGCGCCGTCGCCGGCACGCCGGAGGAGGCCCCCACCCGCTGTGGCACATAACCGACTCGCTGCCACGGCACCGCGCGGCGCTCGCGAACGTCGTGGCCGAACAGGCGCACCGATCCGGAGCAGGTCGGCACCAGGCCGAGGATCGCCTTTACCAGGGTCGACTTGCCCGAGCCATTCGCGCCCAGCAGCGCGAGCGACTGACCCGCGCCTACCGTCAGGTCGACCCCGTCCAGAATGAGGCTGGATCCCAGTACCACGCTGGCTTCAGCCACTTCAATGGGCGCGGTGCCCGAGCTCGTGGAGGTGGAAAGCGACTTGAGTGTCATGAAGTCCTTCTGCCGATGATGGGAACCGTGATCACTGGCAGGATAGCGCGGTGCGCAGCTCTTGCAGATTGGCTGACATGGCATCGGCGTAGTCACCGGAGGACGGGGCGGACTCAAGCGGGTTCAGGACGGCGGTGGTGGCGCCGGTCTCCGCGGCAAGGGCGTCGGCCGTCTTGGAGGAGACAAGGTCCTCGGTGAAGATCGTCGTCGTGCCGGTCTCCTGCACAATCTTCTTCACGGCGGCCAGCTCGGCCGGGCTGGGCTCGGACTCGGGATCGACCCCGGACACGGAGGCCTGGGTCAGTCCATAGCGATCCGCCAGGTAGCCGAAGGCGGCGTGAGAGGTGACGAAGGTGGTGCGCTCGCACTGGGCCAGACCGGTGGAGTAGTCGGAGTCCAGGCCTTCGAGGGTCTCGGTGAGGCTGGAGAGATTGGCCTGGTAGTCATCCGCGTGATTCGGATCGGCCTGGGACAGGGCGGTCTCGATGGCCTGCGCGGCAGACTGCATGCGCACCGGGTCGAGCCAGAAGTGGGGGTCCGCTGCGTCGGCGTCATGCTCCTCAGCGTGGTCAGCGTCGGCCTCATCCGCATGGTCGCCGTGCGCATCGACGTCACCGTCATGGTTATGGGAATCGTCATGGGAATCGTCGTGAGCATCTTTACGAGCATCGTCATGGTCGTGCTCTACGCCGTCGTGGTGAGTGAGCTCGACCGCGTCGGTGAGATCGAGAACGTCTGGGCCGGAGACCTCGCTCAGCGCGTCGTCCAAGGAGGGCTGGAAGCCGGGGACATATACCACCAGGTCGGTTCCGGACAGTGCGGTGACGTCCTTGGGGGCGAGCTCGTAGTCGTGCGGCTCGACATTCGTGGGAGTAACGGAGGTGACGTTCACGTGCTCCCCGCCGACGGCCTGCGCCAAGTACTGGATCGGGTAGAAGGACGCGGCGACGGACAGCGCCTGGCTGGAGTCGCTACCGCCGGCGTCGGAGGAGCAGGCGGCCAGCGGCAGGCAGGCGATTCCGAGCGCGGCCGCAGCGGTGACAGCGAGTGCTCGACGGGGGCGGAAAGGAACGTTCATGGGAACCATTCTCATCTCCTCGTGGGTGAGTCGTCAAATCCGCTGTTCAGGACCCGTAGACTGGCCCCGCTCGTCCCACCGACCGCGTGCGGACTGTAGACGGCATCAGTATTTGGACCTACGGAGAAACACAGTGGCAGCAACTCCCTCAACGCTCGACCGTGTCATCAACCTTGCCAAGCGGCGCGGATTCGTCTTCCCCTGCGGCGAGATCTACGGCGGCACCCGCTCGGCCTGGGACTACGGACCGCTCGGCGTGGAGCTGAAGGAGAACATCAAGCGCCAGTGGTGGCAGTACATGGTCCGCTCGCGCGACGACGTCGTCGGCCTGGACTCCTCGGTGATCCTGCCGCGCGAGACCTGGGTGGCTTCCGGCCACGTGGCGGCCTTCACCGACCCGCTGATCGAGTGCACCTCCTGCCACAAGCGGCTGCGCGAGGACGAGTTGCAGGAGGCCTACGCCGCTAAGCACGGCATCGACAACCCCGACACCGTCACCCTGGACCAGCTCGTGTGCCCCAACTGCGGTACTCGTGGCGCCTTCACCGAGCCCAAGGCGTTCTCCGGCCTGCTTAAGACCTTCCTCGGGCCGGTTGACGACGAGGCCGGCCTGCACTACCTGCGCCCCGAGACCGCCCAGGGGATCTTCATCAATTTCACCAACGTGATGAGCGCCGCGCGCAAGAAGCCGCCCTTCGGCATCGGCCAGGTAGGCAAGTCCTTCCGCAACGAGATCACCCCCGGCAACTTCATCTTCCGCACCCGCGAGTTCGAGCAGATGGAGCTGGAGTTCTTCGTGGAGCCCGGCACCGATGAGGAGTGGCACCAGTACTGGATCGACTACCGCAAGGCCTGGTACACCGACCTGGGCATCAGCGAGGACAACCTGCGGCTGTACGAGCACCCCAAGGAGAAGCTGTCCCACTACTCCAAGCGCACCGTTGACCTGGAGTACCGCTTCGGCTTCGCCGGCGGGGAGTGGGGCGAGCTGGAGGGTATTGCCAACCGCACGGACTTCGACCTGTCTACCCACGCCGAGCACTCCGGCAAGGACCTGTCCTACTTCGACCAGGGCAAGAACGAGCGCTGGACCCCCTACGTGATCGAGCCCTCGGCCGGACTGACGCGATCCCTGATGGCCTTCCTGGTGGAGGCCTACACGGAGGATGAGGCTCCCAACACCAAGGGCGGCGTCGACAAGCGGGTGCTGCTGCGGCTGGACCCGCGCCTGGCTCCGGTCAAGGCGGCGGTGCTGCCGCTGAGCCGCAAGGAGGAGCTGACCGGCCCTGCCCGCGAGCTTGCCGCCCGGCTGCGCCGCACCTGGAACGTCGAGTATGACGACGCCGGCGCGGTGGGCCGCCGCTACCGCCGCCAGGACGAGGTCGGCACCCCCTTCTGCATCACCTACGACTTCGAGTCGCCGCAGGACGGCGCGGTCACCGTGCGTGAGCGCGACACCATGGCCCAGGAGCGCATCCCGCTTGAGGGCGTGGAGCGCTACCTGGCCGAGCGCCTGATCGGCTGCTGAACAGTCGGCTGCCCGCCGGTCAGATGCCGGCTGCCCGGCCAGACGCCTGAGTGGCGTCTGGCCGGTGCGTGCGACCGTTCCACGGCCTCGGGACGTTGCACGACCTTGGTGTGTGTTCCACGACCCCCGGGTGGTCGTGCAACAGGCACCAAGGTCGTGCAACG
>NZ_PIZD01000022.1:135448-195806 GCF_010365615.1 Actinomyces sp. 565 | reverse complement strand
GTCGAGGTCGGTCGAAGTTGCACACTTCGGCCGACCTCGACGTCTTGTGCGTGACGGGGTGGGGCGGTGCTGAGTCCCGGTGCCGGGGTTGCTCCGGTCTGATAGCGCTGCTGGACTACGCCACCGGCCGGGACGGACCGTCGCCCGGGCCCGCGAGGGCCTGAGGCTGGCCGAGCGCCGCTGCCGCCACCCTGTGCCTGCATGACAAGGGGGAATATGGTGGCGTAGACCACAGCGGTGCGACGTCGCGCATATTGCGTCATCGTGTGCGGCACCTTAGCCTTAGGTCCGCCTAAGGACGCGGATGCTCACAAGTAGGCCCGTGTCTTTCGTGAGACAATTCGACGACAGAAAGAGTTGCGCCATGACTGCTGGAACTGCCGCCGGTACCGGTCTTATCGAATCCTTTGCGCGACGTGTCACCGCCCTGGACCGCTTGGCTATGACGCTGCTTCGCGTCGGCGTCATCATCGTCTTTGTGTGGATCGGCGCATTGAAGTGGTTCAAGTACGAGGCGGACGGAATCATCCCGTTCGTCGCTAACTCTCCCTTCATGCGGTGGATGATCGGTGACCCCGACGGCTACAAGGCCCACATGAACGCCGAGGGCGTGCTCAATGCGACCAACCGTGCCTGGCACGAGGCCAACGCGACCTACCCGGTGGCCATCTTCGTCGGTGTCACGATCGTCGGCATCGGCCTGCTGCTGGCGGCGCACTGGATACGCCCCGAGCTGGGGATGCTTGGCGCGCTGGGGGTCATTGGATTCTCCTTCATCACGTTGTCGTTCCTGGTTACCACGCCGGAGACATGGGTGTCCGCACCTGCTGAGGGGGTGGCCGACGCCGACCTCGGCTTCCCCTACCTGTCGGCGCGCGGGCGCCTGGTGGTCAAGGACTGCATCCAGATGGGGGCCGGCTTCGTGCTCCTGGTCGACTCGGCCCGGGCCACCCTCAGGCGTCGTGAGGCCAGTAGGGCCCGGGCGGAGTCGGATGATGTCCGGCTCCGGGACGAGGTCGCGGCCTGACGCGCACGCCCGCGCAAACGCACCGGAAGCCATTGACGCGCTGGAAACTGGCAAGTGACTTTGGTGACTGTGCCCTGATTTCAGTTGGGTCGCGTGACCGAGTTGTAAGTGGTTGGTGATCCGATTACCGTGGCGGCGTGATTGTTTGGACTGGTGGTGGTGTCCTGGCGCTGCTGTTCTGGGGTCTTGGTGTGGGAGCCGGTTCCGCGGTGGCCTCGGCCCTGGGAGGCAGTGACTCGACCCAGACGATGTGCATCGGGATCGCTTGCCTGTTCTTCGGCTTCGCTAGCTACTTGGTGGGTAAGTGGTTCAATATCACCCGGCCCAGTCGGCAGGCGGAACAGCGCCTTGCCGACTACCAGCAGGAGTTGTTGGGTCGGGTGCAGGCCGGCGCCTTCCAAGCCGCACCGGGCGTGCCGGCTCCGCGCAGCGTAGAGGAGGCCCAGCAGCAGGTTGGCTCCCTGGTGGAACGGGAGCGCGCCCGCCTCCAGCGTGGCCTGCGCAACCGTCACACCATGTTCTGGATTCCGATGCAGTACTGGGGCATGCTCCAGGTCATCGGCGGCGGCGTAATGATCGTGGTGGCGATTACTCGCGTCGCCTCCTGAAACGAGGATTCAAGCAGCTTCTGCTGCCGGTGTTTCTACGCGCTTCGGGGGTGCAGTCAGTAAGCTGTAACCCAGCACATACCTCGGCCCGGCAGGAGAAGCAGTGCGCCAACTCATCGCTACCGACCTGGACGGCACGGTCCTGTTTGACCGGCGCGTCAGCTCCGCGGACCTGGACGCCATGCAGCGCTGGCGGGATGCCGGCAACCTGCTGGTGGTGGACACCGGCAAGTCCGTCTTCGCGACCCGTCACACCCTGACGCCCCTGGGCCTGGAGTTCGACTACGCCGTCACCTTCACTGGCGCCGTCCTGATCGACGGCGAATACCGGGTCCTGTCCGCCCGCTACCTGCCCGACGGCGTCGCGCACGAGATTGCCAGCTTCCTGCAGGGCATCGACGGGCTCACCGTCTTCGGCACCACCATGGAGGCCGACCACATCCTGTCCGATACCTACCATGAGACCTCCCCGATCCTGGAGATCTTCCGGCCCATGGCGGTGGAGGAGATGCCGGGTCACCGGTTCATCGGCGTGCCCATGCGGGT
This sequence comes from Actinomyces sp. 565, assembly GCF_010365615.1. Taxonomy (NCBI): domain Bacteria; kingdom Bacillati; phylum Actinomycetota; class Actinomycetes; order Actinomycetales; family Actinomycetaceae; genus Actinomyces; species Actinomyces sp. 565. The sequence goes on along the minus strand of NZ_PIZD01000022.1, from coordinate 193,625 downwards.
ACGCGACGACGCCGTGCGGGAGCGCATCGTCGCCGACCTCACCGCCCGCTGGCCGGATCAGATCGAGGTGGTCCGCAATCAGGAGTTCCTCGACGTCATCCCCGCCGGTGCCACCAAGGGTGCCGGCCTGAGCGACCTGGTTGACTCACTCACCAGCGCCGACGGGCCGCTGGCCGGCGAGCGGATCGAGACCTGGAGCGTCGGCGATTCCTGGAACGACATCTCCATGCACGCGGTTGCCGACCACGCCATCTGCCTGCCCTGGTCCCCGCCCGACGTCGTCGCCGCCTGCGAGCGCTCGGTGGGCTCCATGGCCGAGCTCATCGACGAGCTGCTTGAGGGGGCAGCGCGATGAGCGGCGTCGGCGGGCGGGTACGCGACTGGTTCAACGGGGGAGACCCGGACGGGCGGGCCAAGCTCCGCGCCTGGGCGCGTGGCCACGACGGCCGCTCCGAGGGCTACACCTACGGCATGATGGGGCCCGCCATCGGGCTATCCGTCCTGGCAGCCCTGCTTTACGGACCGACTCAGGGCTACGGCAGCATTGTGGCGCTGGTGCTGGCGATCTTCCTGCTGCTGGGCAGACAGATGATCGAGCGGCAGGTCGCACGGGACGCATCCGATCTACGTGAGGCGGAGCGCCAGTACGGGCGTACCCGCAATCCCGAGTACCTGGAGTTCACCCGGCTGCGCGCCGGCGGCCTGCTGGAGGACAACAAGATGCTCACCGCGGACACGCGCGCCTGGCTGACTAGGCGCATCGAGTGGGCGCAGGCTGAGCAGGACAAGCGGGCCAAGCGGGATCGACGCAAGGGCCGCGGTCGGCGCAGCTCTGGAGGCGAGTAGTGAACCACGTCGGCCGCTACGTGCGCGGCGTCCTGTGGGACATGGATGGCACGCTCATCAACTCTCAGCACTTCTGGGATGACGCCTTCCGCCGCCGCTGCGAGGCCGCCGGCGGTACCGTCACCGAAGCGCAGGTGGCCGCCCTGGAGGGAGCCTCGATTCGCCGTACTCGTGAGCTGATTGCTGCTACTGGGGCGGCTTCCGATCCTGACGACCCGGCGGCCGAGGCGATCTTCGCCGCCATGGCTGCCGACGTGGAGGTCGCCGTCAAGGCCTCCCCGCCGCTGGTCCCGGGTGCCCGGGAGATCACCCAGACGCTGCTAGAGGTCGGGTTGGCGCAGGTGATCGTCACCCAGTCCCCGCGCCCCATCGTCGAGGCGGTCGCCCACGCGCTCGGGGACGTGTTCGCCGGCCTGATAACTGGCGACGACGGCCTGCCCGGCAAGCCCGACCAGGCGCCCTACGCCGCCGGCATGCGCCTGCTGGGGCTGAGCGCGGACCAGTGCGTCGTCGTCGAGGACTCCGCCACCGGCGCCGCCTCCGCCCGCGCCAACGACCTGCGGGTGATCCAGATCGGCGGGCACAAGCACTTCCCGGCCGATCCCGGGCTCGTCGTCGTCCCGGACCTGAAGGCCGTCACGCCGCACCTGCTGCTGTGGGCCGAGCCCTGAGCGCCGCCGCGCCCCGGACCGACCGCGGGGTCACTCCCCGGAGAAGCGGTACACGTTCGTCTCGCGCAGCTTGAAACCGGCCCGGCGGTACAGGCGGTTGGCCGCCTCCCGGGAGGGACGCGAGGTGAGGTCGACGGTGCGGGCACCCAGTGACTGGGCGTACTCGACCGCCGCCTCCACCAGTGCCTGGCCGGCACCGTGGCCACGGGCATCGCCGTCGACGACGACGTCCTCCACCCAGGCGCGCAGACCGGTGGGGATGGTGAAGGTCGCCAGGGTCAGCATCCCCAGAATGGGGGTGGTGCCGTCTGCGAGCGGGGCGTCGGGGCGGAAGGCGAACAGGTACACGCCGGGCTGGTCGACCAGGGCCTCGCACTGCGCGGCGGTCAGGGCCGGGGCGCTGCGGGAGAGCTGGGGGATGAGGCGCTCCATTGCCTCGACCAGCTCGGGGGTGGACTGGGTGACGACGTCGACGCTCACGGGTACTCCTTACAGTCGTGGGAGGGGCTGCCGGGTAAGAGCGTAACCGTTCGGGTGGCCCTCGGGAGGCGCACGGCGGCGTGGTCCGGGTGGGAATTACCCGGTGGTCGCGGTCGGGTCCATGATGACGCCCTCGATCAGCACCAGGCCGGTCAACTGGTCGAGGATGCGGACCACGAACGGGTGGTCGACGATAAAGCTGACTGGGTTGTCTTCTTCGTCGGGTACGGCACTTTCGGTTATGGACACTTCGGTTAGGGCTCCAGCGACGGTGCCTTCTTCTTTGACCATGAGGCGGACCTGCTGGACCGCCTGGTCAACCTCCAGGTTCTCGCCGATGTGCTCCAGAGAGTCCAGTGTTATGCCCTGGGCCGTGAGGAAGGCGAGCAGATTCACGGGGCCGGGCGCTAGGTCGAAGGTGGGCAGGGCCAGCCGGACCTCGGCCATACGCTGCTGTCCATACGCGTTGGCGTCAAGCGCCGCCGAGGCCTCGGCCCAGGTGCCCTCGGGCAGGTCAGATGGGTTGGTGCCGACCTCGGGCAGGAACACGTCCATTACGGTGCGGCCGCTGCCCTCGGCGTACTGCAGGCGCACGGCCTGCCAGCCCTGGCCCTGCGCATAGGGGAGGCGGAGCTTGTCGCGCATGAGCCGGGCAGTGACTACCGTGCCGTCGGAAAGGGTGAAGTCCTCGTCGGCGGTGTCATTCGCGTCGAAGGGCCAGGCCCACCCGGCGGCGAACAGCAGGGCGTTTTGCAGGACGAGCCGCGTGTCCTCGGTGATCTCGATACCGGAGGACTTGATCAGCCCGCCAGTGTGTCTCTGCGCCCACGCGTCAAGGGTCGCCTTGGCATCGCTTAGGGCGGCGTGCTCGGTGGTAGCCGCGTACCACTGGCGGGCGGCATCCAGGTAGGCCTGGTCCACCGCCGGGTTGTCCCCGACCAGCAGCACCCGGTTGGCGATGTGCAGCAACGGAATCTCCGGGATCGCTTTGGGGTTGAAGTTCTCCAGCTGTGCCTCAGTGGGCTCGTAGATCAGCAGGCTGTTCTGCAGCGCCGACCAGGTCTGGTCACGGGCGTCATCCGCAGCGGCGCCCGAGCCATCGGCCGATGATGCCACTCCGAGCAGCTCCTCCACACCGTCGGCGGGAGCGTCGGAGCCCGCGTACAGCAGGGCTATGGTCAGGGCGGTTCCGACCGGGCAGGTCAAGGCGTTGGCCGCGGGGTTCTCACCCAGGCGGAAGCGCAATAGGGATTCGCTCAGGGCGGCGCAGGCGGCCGCGGCCTCCGCTGCCACGGGGGCGTCCTCCAGCGAGATCTCGCGGTGGACGGCGTCGGTGTCGTAGGCCTGTGCCCGCGCGGAGCCGCCGAACACTCCGCACCCGCCGAGGGCCACCAGCGCGGCGATGGCGGGCGGGAGCGCCAGCGCCCGGCGGCGGGACAGGCCGCGAGTCCCACGTCTCCGGGGCAGACTGCCCGGGGCCGTGGGGGCCGCGGGGCAGGTAGACGCGGAGGGAGTGGATGAAGAGGGACCGGGTGCGCCGTTGCTCGCCATGCGTCGAGGCTACGTGACGTGGCGGCGCCGATCTATGGGCCGTCGTGCCCAGAAGCGCCATATCAACCGGTCTCGATGCGTCACTAGTGCCGGTTTGGCTGTGTCACTAGTGCCGGTTTGGGTGTGTCACTAGTGCCGGTTTGGGTGTGTCACTAGTGCCGGTTTGGGTGTGTCATTCGGTCTCGGCGGAGGTCTACTAGGACCTCGGCGTGGTCGGTGTGGGGGAACATGTCGAACAGGCGCGCCCGCCCCGCCCGCAGCGATGGCATTCGCTCCAGGTCGCTCGCCAGGCTGACGGGGTTGCACGAGGAGTACAGCACCCGCTCCACCCCCGAGGCCTCGATGCGCGCGGCCAGCTCCGCGCCAATGCCACGCCGCGGCGGGTTGACCACCAGCAGGTCCGGCACGGCCCCGGCCCCCGGGTCCAGCACGGAGGCGTCGCCCGCCTCAAAGCGCACGGCGCCCTCCGGCAGCCGCATGAGTCGGGCCGCGGCTCGGGCGCCGTCGATCGCCGACGCCGACACCTCCACGCCCAGCACGCGCCGGCCCGGCCCGGCCAGCGTCAGGGCGAAGCCGCCGACGCCGCAGAACAGGTCCCACACCAGCCGCTCCCTTCCCACCGCCGCGCCGGGGGCGGCATCGGCCCAGTCGCGGGCGGTCGCGTACAACTGCTCGGCAATGGCCGTGTTGGTCTGGAAGAAGGAGCGCGTGGGCACGAACAGCGGCAGCTCCCGCATGCGCCTGCGGGCCATGCCCTCCTGGACGCCACCTACTGCGGCGCCGGGCGGCTCCGGCAGCTGTAGCCGCATGAGTAGGCGGTCCTCCTCGGTGAGCACGATCTCCTCCGGGCCCTCAATGATCGCCTGGTGCACCGGCTGAATGTTGGCGCTGAGCACCGCCAGCGTCGGCAGCCGCCGCTGCAGGTCGGGCAGGGCGGCTCGCAGGGCGGCGACGTGGCGGCGGCTGCGTAGCACGAAGCGCACCATCAGGTCCCCGTCCGGGGAGGCCGTCACCAGCAAGTACTTGAGCTCACCGCGCCTGGCTGAGACGTCGTAGGGCGTCAACCCGAGCTCCGTGATTGTGTGCGCGAGCACCGGCAGCGCAGCCGCGACCTGGGGCACGTGCAGGGGGCAGGAGCGCAGGTCGACGCCGCGTCCGCCCGGCCCGAGGATGATGCCCAGCAGCGGCTCCGCCGCCGTCCCGGAGACCACCATCTTGGCCTTGTTGCGGAATCGTTCCGGCGCGCTCGCCGCCGGCTCCTCCCACGCCCGCGGCGGCACGGGGTTCGCGCCGTCGGCCAGTAGCCGGGTGACACGCGCCTGCTTGCGTGCCAGCTGTGCGGTCAGCGGTGCTGACAGGTGCGGGCAGGACCGGCAGGTGCCGACGTCGTGCAGCGCGCACAGCGACGCCGCCATCCCCGGTGCGGTGGGGAGGTCGCTCATGTGCGTGCCTGCGCAAACCACAGGCGGCATTGTCTGATCCCGGCCCGCCCCCGCGTCAAGGCGGCTGGCAGGCGCAGCCGCTCAGGGTGCCTGGACGGCCCTGAATGGCGTCACGGCATACTTGATCCGGCGATCCGACGCGCGGGGGAACAGGAGGATGCATGGGTAACGGGCGGGTATACGGCAGACTGTCGCGCATGAGTGATGAACCTGAGACCGATGCCAGCACGCAGCGCACTGCCCGCCACTCCGCCGGCACCGCCACATTCACCGAGGCCGATGCTGCCGCCTATCGCGCGCAGATCGCCCAGTGGACGCCCCGCACGGGCATCGGCACCGATGTACACGCCTTCGCCGACGCCGATTCCGGCACCGAGCTGAACCTGGCGTGCCTGAACTGGCCGGACGAGGTTGGCCTGGAGGGGCACTCCGACGGTGACGTGGTGGCCCACGCCTGCTGCGACGCCCTGCTGTCTGCCGCTGGTCTGGGCGATCTCGGCACCAACTTCGGCACCGACGACCCCCAGTGGAAGGACGCCGCCGGGGCGGCGCTACTGACCGAGACCGCGGGGCGGGTGCGTGAAGCCGGATTCGAGATCGGGAATGTCGCCGTCCAGCTGATCGGCGCGCGCCCCCGCGTGGCCGACAGGCTTCAGGAGGCGACCGCGGCGTTGAGCGAGGCCGTCGGCGCTAATGTCGCCTTCTCCGCAACCACGACCGACGGCCTGGGCTTCCTCGGCCGTAAGGAGGGTCTGGCGGCCGTCGCCACCGCCCTGGTCTGGCCGGTGCCGCAGCCGTGACAGTAGCCGCCCGGGCGGTGCTGCAGCCGTGACGGCTGGCGCCCGGGCGGTGCGGGACTTGCCTCACCCGCTAGGCTGCGGGGGTGAGCACCTCCGTGAATGATGCGCGTCCCGCGCTGAACCTGCGCCTGTATGACACGGCGGCCCGCGCTGTTGTGCCCCTGGCGCCAACTGTCACCCCCGGCACGGTGACGATCTACCTGTGTGGTGCCACGGTCCAGGGCTCCCCGCACATCGGCCACATGCGCAGTGCCATCGCCTTCGACGTGCTGCGCCGCTGGCTGACCCGCTGCGGGCAGGACGTCGTACTGATCCGCAACGTAACCGACATCGATGACAAGATTCTGACCAAGTCCGCGGCGGCCGACCCGCCGGTGCCCTGGTGGGCGTGGGCGCAGCGCTATGAGCGCGAGTTCGACGCGGCCTACCGCGCCCTCGGCGTGCAGGCCCCCACCTACGAGCCGAGGGCCACCGGTCACATCCCGGCGATGATCGACCTGGTGCGCAGGCTGCTGGAGGCCGGGCACGCCTACACCGGCGAGTCGGGCAACGTCTACTTCGATGTGCGCTCCCTGCCGGATTACGGCTCGCTGACCAACCAGAACGTGGACGACCTGGCCACCACCGAGGACGACTCCCAGCTCGACGCCGAGGTGGAGGCGGACAAGCACGACCCGCGTGACTTCGCCCTGTGGAAGGCTGCCAAGCCGAGCGAGCCCGCGGACGCCTCCTGGGACGCGCCCTGGGGCAGGGGCCGTCCCGGCTGGCACCTGGAGTGCTCGGCCATGGCCCGGCGCTACCTCGGGGAGTCCTTCGACATTCACGGCGGCGGCATCGACCTGCGCTTCCCGCACCATGAGAACGAGCAGGCCCAGTCCCACGGCGCGGGCTGGGGCTTCGCCCGCCACTGGGTGCACAACGCCTGGGTGACCATTAAGGGCGAGAAGATGAGCAAGTCCCTGGGCAACTCGCTGGTGGTCTCCGAGCTGCTGAGGTCCTACGACCCGGCGGTGCTGCGCCTGGCGCTGGGGACCGTCCACCACCGCTCCACCGTGGAGTTCTCCGCGGAGACCCTGGCCGACGCCGCCTCCCTGTGGGAGCGGCTGTCCGGGGCGGTTCTGCGGGCGCTTGAGGTCACCGCGCCGGCCGACGGCGGCACTAGCCCGGTTGATGCTGGTGCCGCGGTGCTCAGGGACCGGGCCCTGCCTGCGCAGTACGTCGGCGCCATGGACGATGACCTGAACCTCGCGGGCGCGATGGCGGTGGTTCACGCCACCCTCAAGCGGCTCAACACCGCCCTGGCCGCCCCCGTTACTGACGCCGACGCCGTCGCGGCGGCCGCCCTGGATCTACGCGCCCAGCTGGATGTGCTTGGCCTCGACCCGCTCGCGGAACCGTGGCGCGCTCGGGTGATCGGCGCGGGGAGCGGTGCGGACGACGCCGCCATGCGTGCCCTGGACCGACTGGTCACGGGGCTGCTGGAGCAGCGCGCCCAGGCCCGCGCCGCCAAGGACTGGGCGCGGGCGGACGCGCTGCGTGAGGAGCTGGCCGCCGCCGGGGTCGTCGTCGAGGACGGCGCCGCGGGCTCGGGCGGCGGGGCCCGCTGGCACCTGGCCTGAGACCCCGTGCCCGGCGGACCGAAGCCGTATAGCAGGACACTTGTAACCGCGACCAAGCGGGACCAACGGACGCTAACCGAGGAACAGGATCTACACGATGCCAGGAAACGACCAGCGGCACGGCGCAATGCGCAAGTCGAGCAAGAAGAAGGGCCCGCTCAAGGGCTCCGGCGGGGTGCGCCGTCGGGGGCTGGAGGGACGGGGGCCCACGCCCAAGGCGGAGGACCGGGTCGGCCACCCCAAGGCGCGTGCGAAGGCCATTGCCGAGTCCCGCGCGGCCCAGCCCACCCACGCTGGGCGCCTGGAGGAGGCCAGGCGCCGCTTCGGGGTGCCGGCGGGCCACGAGATCGTCTGTGGCCGTAACGCAGTTGCGGAGGCGGCCCGTGCGCGTGTGCCCATCACCCGCGTGTTCATGGCCTCCTCCGCGCAGGACGACGACCGCCTGAACGCCGTGGTGCGCCGGGCGGCCCTCGTGGGGGCGCCCGTGGTGGAGGCCACCAGGCTCGACCTGGAGGCACTCACCGAGGGTGCCGTTCACCAGGGCATTGCCATTGAGGTACCCGCCTACGACTACGTCCTGGCCCGCGACCTGCTGGACCGCGCTCGCGAGGCCGGGCACACGCCGCTGCTGGTGGCGCTCGACCAGGTCACCGACCCGCACAACCTCGGCGCCGTGCTGCGCTCAGCCGGGGCCTTCGGTGCCGACGGCGTGATCATTCCGGAGCGCCGCTCGGCGGGCGTGAGTGCTGCCGCCTGGAAGGTTTCCGCGGGTGCCGCCGCGCGGGTGCCGGTGGCCCGGGAGACGAATCTTGTGCGGGCCCTGCAGGCGCTGAAGAAGGAGGGGTGCTTCGTCGTCGGCCTGGATGGGCGGGCGGATACGCCGGTGGAGGAGTTGAACCTGGCGGACTCCCCGCTGGTCGTGGTCACGGGCGCGGAGGGCAGTGGGCTGTCGCGGCTTGTGCGTGATACCTGCGACCTGCTGGTCTCCATTCCGATTGCCGGAACGGTGGAGTCCCTTAATGCCGCCGTCGCCACGGGCATCGCACTGTACGAGGTGGACCGGCTGCGTCGCCTGGCGGGTGCGGCCCGGTAGGCGACGGCAGCCGCGCTGCTGCTCGCGTATCGGGATCAGCGCGGCGCACGGGGCTGACCGGGAGGCTCTATGCTGACACAATGGTCGTGTACCCGCCCGTCGTGCGGACGGGTCGGCGGACAACGGTCGTCACCATCCGACTAGGAGGCCTCTATGGCTCAGGACCACGCACAGCGCTGGAACCGCACCGAGGGTGTGCTAGTCGTGCCCGGAACCCAGCCGGACGCGGTTGCCGCGCGCCTTGAGGCGGATCGCGTCGTCGCCCGCCTCGAGTGGTACCCGGCTACGCCCCACCTGCTGTCCCTAACCCTGCTGGCAGACGCCGACGGGCGCGTGGCGGTCACCCCGCCGTCGCGCGGCGGCGCGATCGCCGGGATCCGCATCAGTGAGCTGGTGGAGTCCCTAGCCCGCGAGTTCTCCGGTGATGTCACCATCGGGCCGGCCTCCTTCAACGCCCTGCCGGACGGTGTGGCGCTGCCGAGTGTGTCGGAGCAGACACCGGATGCCTCCCGCACCGTGGTTGTCTCCCCGCTCAGCGCCTACATGGTGCCGCTGCAGGCAACCCTGCTGGAGCGTCCGCTTGCGGTTGTCTCCTTGCCCGCCCTGGACCGGCGCGTCGTCATGTACGCCGGGGAGGGCAATGAGCTGGGCACCTTCGGCTGGGATGAGGAGTCCCTGCCGGCCCTGGTAATGAGCGTGGACACGCGTGATATCGCGGTGCGCGCCGTGGTCACCGGGGAGAGTGAGGATGACGCCGTCTTCTCCTGGGGCATGAGCTCGAAGTACGTGTGGGGCGGCGTGGCCACCCCGGGGCCGGCGCTGCGGCACCTGGTGGATGAGCTGCTGAAGGACTCCACCGACGTGTCACTGGTTGCCCAGACCGTGCCTGGCGCAGACGCGCAGGCCGTGGCCGAGGCCTTCTCCACCCCTGGGCTGGATGGCTTGGTGGCACTGGTGGACGCGCTCGGTATGCCCGACTGGGTGGCCTCGGTGCTGACTGGCCGGCTGGCGCCCGCAGAGGCGCCCGGGGCGGTGGTGCATGAGCCGCGCGGGTTGTCCAATGCCGTGGGGCGCTCGGTCGGGCTGATGCTGCAGGACCCTTCCGCGCCGGGTTCGGTGTTCTGGCAGACCTACATTGATACCGTCACTGAGCGGCCTTGGATCATGCGCGCCGGCGCACTACTGGAAGCGGGGATCGGCGGGGTGCTGATTGGGGCGGCGGTGCGCCGTCGCGGTCGCACCGGGTTGACTTCCCGCGGGCTGCTGGGCACAGGAGTGGTGCTGCTGGTGGACGCCGTGGCCGAGGTCTCGCTTGCGTCTTGGACCCGGCATCGTGAGCTGCGGCGCCGCGCGGATGAGGAGATGGCGCTGGTGGCCGAGGAACTCGGGGCCTGAGGCGGTCTGGCAGCTGTACGCTGCAAAACGCCCTGACACGGGCGCCCGTAACTGACGACTCGCTGCCTCGCTTGGCAGGCGCTTGGGAATTGCTGCCGCGCTCACAGGCGTGTTGGGGCCATCGCGCCCTAATCCTTTAGGAGGACCGCATGCATCGCAGTGCGGTGATGTCAACTGCGGTATCTCTTGCCCTCGTGTTTTTGTCGTTGCATTCGGCCGCGAGTGCTGCGGACTCGTCAACCGACAGTCAACTGAATTCTGCACAGGACTACATTCTTGCGGCGTCGAACGAAAACGCTCCGGGAGAAGAACTTCTAAGTGTCGAGTCCACCGGTGATTCGGCTGTCTGCATTGATGACGATGTCAGTACTTCTTTGCCGCTGGATCCCGGCGGCGCATTTCAGCTGACCGCTGGCGATGACCAACTGTCGATCAGATTACCAAATGAGAGTCAAATCGACATTCCAAATAAAGTGGTTGCGGCAACAAGGACTTTAATTTGCAAACCGTAAACCACTCGTCGCTATTGACACTCGAGATCGGCGTGCTCGGGCACCGCGAGGGCACAGCGGCCGGGGCGGCCAACCGTTCTGACGACGTAGCCTACGGTGCCCTGATCGGCGAGGCGGCGATCAGGGGTCTGAACCTGGTGCCTCCGGCCGACTGTGTGGGCCTGGCTATTGAGGAGGGCCGGTGGGACCCGCCACGCGGCGCAGCCGACGACTTCGTCGATGACGGCGCCGTCGGCTGGTTCCAGGTGGGGGTGTCGCGGGAGCTGACACCCGCCACCACCAGCCTGATCTGCGAATGCGCCTACGCCGCCTGCCGGGACGCCGGACCGTTCACGTTTCAGGGGCTGGCGCTGAGACTGCCCTCGGAGCGGGTCGCCTACGACCATTCCCTCGCCACTCATATTGCGGAGCGACTGCCGGTGCGCGGTGAGGTCTCATCGCGTTCGGTGGTTATCGCCGTGGAGGTGCGTGACGGCAGTCCCGGTGAGGTAGCGCGTGCCGTATTCGAAACTGCCGACGGCCTGCTGTCGCTGGTCGCCGGTGCCGCGGGTTGGGAGGCGCACCACTAGGCGGTGCGCCGCGCGTATCCGCGGGGCGAGCGCGTGCATGCGCGTGCCCTACTGGTCGCACACCATGGCGGCTTTTCTGTGCGCGCTGGTGCTGGCGGCTGACGACGTCGGAGTGCTCACCGGCGTGCGCGTGCAGCTGGGAGGCTGTTGCGGGGCACCAAGGCCGTGATTCGGCAGAAGCCTTATGGAGCCCTCGGTACAGTGTCAAAATCGATGACAAACGCCTTGCCGACACCCAGGGGTGAGCTCACGGGTTGTTGGAATTGCGCCGTTTCATGCAGCGCGGATCGCGGGCTGAGCGTCGTTTGTCATCAATCTGGACACTTGGCGCTACTCACCGGCCGCGTGGTGGCGCACCTGGTCGAGAAGGGCGGCTTGCAACGTGATCCGCGACGGCGCGCTGGCTACGCGCCATCCCGACGCCGACGGCCGCGACGCCGCGCCTCCCCGCTGATGGCGCGCCACTGCTTAGGATGCAGCGGGTGATCGGTGGGAAGAGTCTTCCAGGTGTTCCAGTTGGATGGCTTGGCCGGCCCCGCCAGCAGCAGGCCCGCTGCGTGCAGGGGCTCGGTCAAGCCCTCCATAACGTCAATGGTGAAGTGCTTGGGACGGTTCCACGGGGTTCCGGAATTGCGGGAGAAGTGCCAGCAGATGAGTTCGCTGGCCGCGCGGTCGCGCAGTGGGCGGGCCAGCACCGCCAGGCGCACGCGCCCGTGCTGGCGGCGTACCCAGGGGAGAATGAGCGCGAACGGAAATGCCTCGGCAAGGTACTCCGCCAAAAAGCTTCCGGCCTCACTGCCCTCGCGCAGGACCACGCCGGTCCACGGCCCTCGTGCGGCCAGCACGGAGTCCAGGTCCCAGGTCTCCAGGGAGAAGCCCCGCGGCCTCAGCTGATCAATGACGAAGCGCACTGCGTCCCGCGGCGGCGCCGCCACCTCGAAGCGGCGCATGGGCTGAGTCTCTAGCCATCCCATGGTCAGGGTCCTTGATGTCAATAATGCCGACGATGCTGCGCGCTCGTCGATGGTTTCCGGGGCGCTACTCGCCCTTGAACTTCATGCCGGCGGTGAAGCCCATGGGGTTGAGCTCGAAGGCGGCGGCGGTGGCCTCGTCGAGGGCGGCGAACTCCTCGTCGTCGGCGGGCACGGGCTCGTCGTCGCTGAAGATGGCCTCCATCTCCTGGGTGTCGCCCAGCGACAGGTACGCCTGCTCGTCCGGGCGCTGCGGCAGAACCGTGTTGACGTAGTCCGCCACGGCCTCCTCGGTGGTGACATCGCGCCTGCTCTGCTCGGACATGTACCAGCGGTGCTCGAGCACCTCGTGGAAGATCTCCGCCGGCTCCAGCTTGCGCCGTAGTTCCATCGGGACGGCGGAGATAGTGGGTTCGAACACCTCCGACAACCAGGCGTGCGCCACCTGCTCCACAGGCTCATCCTTACGGCCGGTGACCGTACGGAAGGTCTCCAGGTCGTTGAGCATCCGCTGACCCTGGCGCTCCTGTACATCCAGACCGGTCAGACGCATGATCCGGCGGTGGTAGTAGCCGGCGTCCACAACCTTCGGCTGAATGACCATGCGCGTGCCGGAGCCGTCCGCCTCGGTCTTCATGGTCAGCTCGCCGACGTCGAATCCCAACTTGTTCAGCTTCTCAATGCGTGAGCGCACTCGCCACCGCTCACCCAGGTCAAAGGCCTCCTCCGCAGTCAGCACGTCCCACAGCTCCGTGTACCGGCTGACGATCCGGTCACCCACCTCAATGGTGTCCACGCTGGGCTCCAGCAGGGCGCCGGCCTGCAAGTCCATGAGCTCGCCGATGATGTTTGTGCGGGCGATATCGATGTCGTACAACCGCTTGCCCTCGGTCAGGCCCTCGGTGTGCAGCTCACCGGTCTCGGCGTCCACCAGATAGGCGGCAAACGCGCCCGCATCACGGCGGAAAAGCGTGTTGGACAAGGACACGTCCCCCCAGTAGAAGCCCAGTAGGTGCAGGCGCACCAGCAGTACGGCGAGGGCGTCAATCAGGCGGGTGGCGGTCTCCGGGCGCATGTACTGGCTGAACAGCGCCCGGTAGGGCAGCGAGTAGGACAGGTGCTCGGTGACCAGCACCGAGTTGAGGATGGAGCCGTCCAGGCCCTTGCGTCCGGTGATGACCGCCGTCGGCGTCACGCAGGGCGCCCCGAGCCTGACCAGGTCCCGCAGCAGCTCGTACTCGCGGTAAGCGACCTCCTCGCCGATCTCCTTGACGGCGATGACCCGCTCGGACAGGTTCACGAAGCGCACAATGTGGCGCGACAGCCCCCGCGGGAGGGCGGCAAGCACGTCGGTCGGCCACTCCTCCAATGGGATTTCCCACGGGAGATCAAGCAGCGCCGGGTCAATCGTGGCCGCAGTGATCTGCATGGACTGGGGCATGAGCGCATTCTCTCAGGTCCGCCGTGGAGCGCTCCGCGACGGCGCCGGGTCGTTGCAGGCGAGGCCGCTCGCCTTGTGGTCATCGGATCATGGCGAACGATACATGTGGTTTCGTTGAAAACCGCCCCGTCAGGGAAGGCAGGCGGGTCGGACGGTGCCGGAGCGGTTGGACCCCGCCCCTCGCGCGGAGGAACGGGGCCCAACCGGTTGGTCTTCCCGCGCCTGCGGACGCGAACGCAACCCGCAGGCGGCCGGGCCGGCTCAGGCGGGCAGACGCTTGCCGGTGGAGGCGGAGAAGATGTGCTCCTCGCCCGGCTTGATGCGCACGTACACCGTCTCACCAGGCTCCGGCGCGGTACGCGGAGGCACGCGGACGATGATCTGGCTGGAGTCCTCGCCGGAACCGAGCTTGTCCTCTGAGCCCTCGGCGCCGACCAGCTCGCCGTAGATGTAGGCGTCGCTGCCCAGCTCCTCAACGAAGGACAGGCGCACCGGGATGGAGTGCTGGTCCTCAGCGGAGACAACCTCGAGGGACTCGGGGCGGAAGCCGATGACGACCTTGTTGTTGTCCTCCGGGACGAGGGCGTCGAGCGTGGCCCGGGATAGCGGGACGCGCGCGGCGCCGATGGAGGCAACGCCGTCGCTGACCGTGAACCGGCCCAGGTTCATGGCGGGGGAGCCGATGAAGCCCGCCACGAAGTCGTTGGCCGGCTTGTCGTACATCTCGCGCGGAGTGCCGACCTGCTGGAGCACGCCGTCCTTGAGGACCGCGATGCGGTCACCCATGGTCAGCGCCTCCGTCTGGTCGTGGGTGACGTAGACGGTGGTGACGCCGAGCGAGCGCTGCAGGGACGCGATCTGCGTACGCGTCTGCACGCGCAGCTTGGCGTCCAGGTTGGACAGCGGCTCGTCCATCAGGAAGACCTTGGGCTTGCGCACGATGGCGCGGCCCATGGCCACACGCTGGCGCTGACCACCGGACAGTGCCTTCGGCTTGCGGTCCAGGTACTCGGTCAGGCCGAGGATCTTGGCGGCCTCCTTGACGCGCCGGTCGATCTCATCCTTGGGAGTACCGGCGATCTTGAGGGCGAAGCCCATGTTGTCGTGCACAGACATGTGCGGGTACAGGGCGTAGTTCTGGAAGACCATGGCGATGTCACGGTCCTTGGGCTGGACGTCGGTCACGTCGCGGTCGCCGATGAGGATGCGGCCGGAGTTGACGTCCTCGAGCCCTGCGAGCATGCGCAGGGAGGTCGACTTTCCGCAGCCCGAGGGGCCTACGAGAACCAGGAACTCGCCGTCGGCGATCTCAAGGTTCAGGCTGTCCACCGACGGGGTGTCGTTCCCCGGGTAGATACGGGTGGCATGATCAAAAGTGACAGTTGCCATAAGGGGTATCCCTTCACCGGCAGGTACGTGCCGGACGATCCGTGGTGAAAGGTGCCGATGCGTGTCCGCATTGACACGGGCCGGGAGCGGTTTGCCCCCGGGCAGGACCAACTCTGTCATACGACGGCGCACTCCAGGTAGCCCGCGGCAGCTCAGAAAACTCTGAAAGGGCTGTGAATCCCCTCACGTCCGTGGTGGTTGTGGCGGCTGCCGGTACTGTGGCGCCATGACGCACAGCCCCGACAGCGCAACGCCCGCCTCCCTGGCAGGACTGCGCGCGGGAGCCGACGTCGGCGGTTACCGGCTCCTGCGCCGCCTGGGTGCGGGCGGCATGGGAGTGGTCTGGGAGGCCGTTGACGCAGACGGTCGGCACGTGGCCATGAAGATCCTCCACCCGCAGATCGCGGCCGACCCGATGGCCCGCAAGCGGCTGGACCGTGAGGCCGCCGTGCTCGCCCGGGTCAAGGACTCCCGCGTGGCCCGCATCCTCGACATTGAGACCGGCGACGGCGCGGATGGCGCCGGCGTCACCTTCGTCATCACCGAGCTCGTGGACGGGCCCACCCTGCAAAGCGAAGTCGACCACGAGGGCGTCTACCGGCTGGACACCGACATCCGTGACCTGTCCGATCTCGCGCACGGCCTGGTCGACTCCTTGTCCGCCGTGCACGCCGCCGGCGTGATTCACCGCGACCTGAAGCCCTCCAACGTGATGCTCGGGATGCAGGGGCCGGTGCTGATCGACTTCGGTATCGCGCAGGTGGCCGACGACGTCCGCCTCACCCAGACCGGTCAGGTCACCGGCACTCCCGGCTTCATCCCGCCCGAGATGCTCGACGGCGGTGAGCCCACCCCGGACGTGGACTGGTACGCCTGCGCGGGCGTGATCCTGTTCGCCATCACGGGCCGCTCGCCCTTCGGCGCCGGCCCTTGGCAGGCGGTGTTCCGCCGGGTCTATGCCGGCACCCCGGAGCTGGGGGACCTGGAGGAGACGCACCCCGCCCTCGCCCGTGCCTTCAAGCTGGCGCTGGCGCCCGACGTCGCCGACCGCCTGTCCGTGCCGGAGCTGCTGGAGGTTCTTGATGAGATCGCCGACGGCGGCACCGGGGAGAACGCCTTGTCGCGGGCGGTGCCGGATACGGCGGTGGACGAGTCGGACACCACGACCGGAACCTACGGGGCCGTAGCGGGCCCGGGGTACGGCGCGCCGGTCAGGCCCGCCGGTCCCTCGCTCCCCAGCAGCCCGACGGCCGCCGCAGCGGTGACCGCCGCGAGCTCAGAGAGCTCAGCCGGCACGGCCTCCGGGTACGGGGTGGTGTCCTCCGCCCCTCCAGGCGCATATGGATTCCTCTCCGCCCCGGCATCGCAGCCCGACACCGCCGGCGTGGAGGCCTCCGCCTCCGCGGCGGGGGCTGTGCGCCCTGCCCCGCACGCCGTCGCAGTCACCTCCGGCCCGGTGGACCGGGCGGTGCCGCCGTCGTACACGCCGGGCACCGGTGCGGTGCCCGTCCGGCAAGAGGCGGACTCGGGCGCGGTAGCGGTAAGGCCGCCCCAGGTGCAGCCGAGCCCGCCGCAGGTGCAGCCGAGCCCGCAGCCGGGGGCCGTCCCCGAATGGGCGCTCGAGCCCAGGCGGCACCGGTCGGTCGCAGCCGTCTTCTTCCTGATGCTGGTGGCGTTGTCGCTGCCCATTCCGGGGTGGATTGGGCTGGCGTTCTCCCTGCTGGTCGTGATTGCCGGCACCGTGGGGCGGGCGGATGACGCCCGTCGGTGGCGCCGTCTGAGGAACGGCTACGTGTCCGGCACCGACAACTCGCGCATGTGGGCGTCAATGCCGTGGTACCTGGTGCGGTCCCTGGCGGCGGCCGCAGCGTCCTGCGCCGTTGGTGCGCTGGTGGCCGTAGTGATCTTCTCCGTCACCGGCAACGCACTCGGATTCGGCCCGGCGGACAGCGCCACCGTGCTGGCCTCGTGGAGCGACTACCACCGGGTGGGCTTCTGCCTCGTGCCCGCCAGTGCCGCATACATGCTGGTGTCCTGGTTCATTCCCTGGGGGGCGCCTACCCGCCGGGGCGGCGCCCGCATGATCGACGTGCTGCTCAGCAGTCGCTCGAATCGGCTGATCGGCGCCGCGGTATTCGCGGCGATCGCCCTGGGCGTGGTGCTCCTGTTCGTCATGGGGGCGGTGCCGCTCGCCCGCATGACGCCCTTCGACTTCATCTAGCCCTCCATCTAGTTATCTGGCCTTCCTTCTGGTTCCCCTGTGCCGGGGTGCTGCGGGTGCGCCTGTCGGTGGCGTGAGGCAGGCCGCAGCCCCAGGGACGTGCCTTTCCGCCTGCTCCAAGGCACAATGCTTAAGCTGGTCGGCGCCGCAGGGTTCGCGGCGGCACCGCACCGAAGGATCCAGTCGAGGAGTTATTCGTGGCCTCTAATCAGCCCCGTCCCACCAAGGCCGAGCGTCGAGAGGCGGCCCGTGCCAAGGCGCGGGCACTGCGTGAAGAGCAGGAGCGCCGGGAGCGCCGCGCCCGGATCACGCGCCGCAGCTTCCTGGGCGTAGGCGGGCTGGCCGTAGCCGGAACCGTGGCCGCGGTAGTGATCGCCGGGCGCGATGAGGAAGCCCTGGGTGGGAAGATCGTGACGGACCTTGCCAGCGGTGACGGAATTCCGGCAACCATTCGTGCCGACGGGTCACTCGTCTTCGGTTCCGACCTCCAGCCCGGCACTAGCACGGACGGCGCCCAGAACCTGCACATCTACTTTGACTACTCCTGCCACCACTGTGCCAACTTCGAGGAACTCCACAAGACGGAGATCGAGACGCTACTGGGTGACGGCACGATCAACCTGGTGCTGCACACTTCGCGGTCCCTCGGGAACAGCTGGAGTGACATGGTGTGCAATGCCATGGGCGTGGTCCTGGATCAGGAGCCGACCTCCGCGTTCGCCTTCCACCATGCGGTCATGACTCGATTCTCAGAGATCTACGCCCGCGGGGACTTCTCGGCCATCAACGCCGAGTCGGTCACGCAGGCTGCGACAGAGGCGGGCGTCGGCGATGCCGTCGTCGAGCAGATCGCCTCCGCCATCACGGCGAACACCTATGGCGCCTGGCTCGACCTGTGTGACAAGACCTTCGCGGAGGCCGCGATCACCGGCACGCCGACAGTCGCCCTGGGAAGCGAGAAGCTTGAGCTGACCGATATCGCCACGGAGACCGGCATCACCGACCGCATCCGGGGAGGCTCCGGTTCCTCCGCGCAGTAGCCGCAGTAGTTACTGCCGTCCCGGCAATGCCCGCGCAGGGTCGTGTCCGGTGCCGTGCGGAGCAGTTGTGGGCGTTCCGGGCGGGACCGGGTAAGCTCACCCCGCATGCCGCGTTAGCTCAGTTGGTAGAGCAGCTGTCTTGTAAACAGCAGGTCGTCGGTTCGAGTCCGACACGCGGCTCCATGTTTTTCCGCGCAGTGGGCCGCCTGCTGAGACCCGCCTGCCGAACCGGAACGCGCGGCGATAAGGTGAGCCTTGCCTGAATACGGCTCGGCTTGCGGCCGGGCCCCGTCGACCTTAAGGAGAACCGCGGTGGCCAGCCCCTGGGAAGTCTATGAGGCCCTTATCGATGACCTCCCCGACGGCGTAACCGTCGCGGCATCCCGCCGCGGCCCGTGTTGGACCCGCGTGCTCAACTCCGCCGACGGGCTGGGCTCCGCCTGGTCGCTGAAGGCGGTATCGCGTCCGGCCGCCTCCGCCGACATCCCCGACGTCGGCCGGCCCCTGCGCGACGTCGCCGCCCTGGCCAGGAGCTGGAACCTCGCCGAGGCGAGTGTCGGGCTGGCCGCCATCAACTCCTGGTACTCGCGCCCCGAGGTCGCCGCCTCTCACGGCTTCGTTCCCACCGGTGACGGACTCACCTGGGGGCAGGTATTCGACCCGTATCAAGACGCCGTCGCCGGCCTGAAAGTGGCGGTCATCGGTCACTTCCCCTTCGCCCGCCGCGTGCTGTGGCGGGCGGGCGAACTGTGGACGCTGGAACGCGATCCCCGGCCCGGCGACTACCCGGACACCGCCTGCGAGTACCTGCTGCCACAGGCCGACTACGTGTTCATCTCCTCCTCAAGCCTGGTCAACAAGACCATGCCGCGGCTGGTCGACCTGGCGGTTGGCGGCGGGGCACATACGGTGCTCGTGGGCCCCTCCACCCCCATGCATCCGCTGTTCCTGGACCTAGGGGTCGCCACCGTCACGGGATTCGTGCCGGCGGCTGAGGTCCGCTCCGCCGCCGACCTGGAGGAGCTGGCCGCGTCCGGTGAGATCGGGCCCGGTGTGCGCATGCACCTGCACGCCGTCGGGGAGTGACCGGCGGCCCGCGGGGCTCAGGGCAGGCGCCAGTCGACCGGCGTCGCCCCCATGCGTTCCAGCTCTGCGTTGGCCCTGGAGAAGGGGTGGGAGCCGAAGAAGCCGCGAGAGGCACTCAGCGGTGAGGGGTGCGGAGAGGCGATGATCGGCGTCGCCCCCAGCATGGGGGACAGGGACTGGGCCGGGCGTCCCCACAGGATCGCCACCAGCGGCCGCTGCCGCGCCACCAGTGCCTCAATCGCGCGCTGCGTAACCGTCTCCCAGCCCCAGCCCCGGTGCGACGCCGGCGCGCCCGGCCGCACGGTGAGCACCCGGTTGAGCAGCATCACCCCCTGAAGCGACCACGGGGTCAGGTCGCCGGAGGTGGGGCGCGCGACGCCCAGGTCACTGACCAGCTCGGTGTAGATGTTCTCCAGGCTGCGGGGCGGGCGCACGCCCGGCTGCACCGAGAAGCTCAGCCCCATCGGGTGGCCCGGCGTGGGGTAGGGGTCCTGGCCGACGATCAGCACCTTGACATCGTCAAGCGGGTAGGTGAAGGCGCGCAGCACGTCAGTTCCCGCGGGCAGGTAGCCGCGGCCGGCCGCGACTTCCTCGCGCAGCCGGGCGCCGATCTCGTGGATCGCCGGCTCCACGGGGGCCAGGGCCTGGGCCCAGGAGGGGTGGATGAGCTCGGACAGTGGCTTCGGTTCGGTCACACCCAGAGCCTAATCGGCGGGCCCGGGCTCGGGGTGTCGGCGCGCATCTGCCGCTTTAGCGGCGTCCTGCCGGTATCCTCACCGTGTGAGCCGCTACGACTACCCCGACGACGAGTTCGACGCCGACGACGACGGTCCGGTGCCCGTCGGGGTGCATCGCGCCCAAGTTCCCGCCTGGCGCAGCTGGATCCCGCTGCTGGCCATCCTCATCATCGTGCCGCTGCTGGCCTGGGGCGTGGTCGGTCTGCTGGGCAGGCACGCGACCGGGGGAAGGGAGTCCACGGCCGCGGCCTCGGGCGGCGCTGCGACGGCGCAGGCGTCTGCCGACGGGCAGCGGGGCGCCCCGGAGGCCAGCGCCGAGGCCAGTTCGGAGGCGAGCGCCGAGGCCACTGGCAGCACCGATTTCACCACGGGGATAACGGTGCACAACGGCACCGACACCACTGGGCTGGCCACCCGCACCGGTGACAAGCTGGGCAATGTCGGCTTCACCTCTGTGACGGTGTCCCAGGGTGTCTACACCATGGAAGAGCCGACTGTTACGACCATTTACTATGCCTCCGCCGAGCTGGCGGCCACTGCCCAAGCGGTCGCCGACGCGCTCGGGTCGGGTGAAGTGGTGGAGTCCGCCGAGGAGGCCCAGTCCAACCCGATCGTGGTCGTGCTGCGCAGCGACTACCAGGAGTGACCCTCCCCGCCGCGACCGGCAAAACTGACCCGCCGCGGTCGGTAGATATGGCTGCTGAGACCGGCACAAGTGACACGCCGAGACCGGCACTTGTGACGTACGGAGAGTTCTTTCACACCCCGTTTCGGGCCGACGGCGAACCTGAGCGCCTTGCACTCAAGGGTCGAGAGTGCCAGCATTGCGGTTAGCACTCGGACCCGGAGAGTGACAAAGCCGCTCCCCGGTTCCGGTGAACGACCCAGGCCGGTAGGTGAGGGTCGGCGTCGGGCGGGACATGAACGTCCGGTGCCGTCCCGTCCGTCGCGGGCACCAGTCGGCCACCACCCAATACAGGAGCAGCAATGCCCAAGATCATCGCCTTCGACGAGGAGGCCCGCCGCGGAATGGAGCGGGGCCTGAACACCCTCGCCGACACCGTCAAGGTCACCCTCGGCCCCAAGGGCCGCAACGTCGTCCTCGACAAGAAGTGGGGCGCCCCGACCATCACCAACGACGGTGTGACCATCGCCAAGGAGATCGAGCTCGAGGACCCCTACGAGAAGATCGGCGCCGAGCTGGTCAAGGAGGTCGCCAAGAAGACCGACGACGTCGCCGGTGACGGCACCACCACCGCAACCGTCCTGGCCCAGGCGCTCGTGCGCGAGGGCCTGCGCAACGTAGCCGCCGGCGCCAACCCCATCGCCGTGCGCCGCGGCATCGACAAGGCCGTAGCCGCCGTCGTCGAGCGCCTGCTGGCCGACTCCAAGGAGGTCGAGACCCAGGACGAGATCGCGGCGACCGCCTCGATCTCCGCCGCCGACGAGCAGATCGGCGCCATGATCGCCGAGGCCCTGGAGAAGGTCGGCCACGACGGCGTCATCACCGTGGAGGAGTCCAACACCTTCGGCCTTGAGCTCGAGGTCACCGAGGGTATGCGCTTCGACAAGGGCTACATCTCCCCCTACTTCGTCACCGACGCCGACCGTCAGGAGGCCGTCCTGGAGGACGCCTACGTCCTGCTGGTCGAGTCCAAGATCTCCAACGTCAAGGACCTGCTGCCCCTGCTGGAGAAGGTCATGCAGTCCGGCAAGCCGCTGGCGATCGTCGCCGAGGACGTCGAGGCCGAGGCCCTGGCCACCCTGGTGGTCAACCGCATCCGCGGCACCTTCAAGTCCGTGGCCGTCAAGGCCCCCGGCTTCGGCGACCGCCGCAAGGCGATGCTGCAGGACATGGCCATCCTCACCGGCGGCACCGTCATCTCCGAGACCGTGGGTCTGAAGCTGGAGAACGCCACCCTGGAGGACCTGGGCCAGGCCCGCAAGGTGGTCGTCACCAAGGACGAGACCACGATCGTCGACGGCGCCGGGGACAAGGACGCCATTGACGCCCGCGTCGCTCAGATCCGCAACGAGATCGAGAACTCCGACTCCGAGTACGACCGCGAGAAGCTGTCCGAGCGCCTGGCCAAGCTGGCCGGTGGTGTGGCCGTCCTGAAGTCCGGTGCCGCCACCGAGGTGGAGCTCAAGGAGCGCAAGCACCGCATCGAGGACGCCGTGCGCAACGCCAAGGCCGCCGTCGAGGAGGGCATCGTCGCCGGTGGTGGCGTCTCGCTGCTGCAGGCCGCCACTGCCCTGGACGCCCTGGAGCTGTCCGACGACGAGGCCACCGGCGCCGCGATCGTGCGCGTCGCCCTGGAGGCCCCGCTCAAGCAGATCGCCGTTAACGCCGGCCTTGAGGGCGGCGTTGTGGCCGAGCGCGTGCGCAACCTGCCTACCGGTGAGGGCCTGAACGCCGCGACCGGCGAGTACACCAACCTGCTGGCCGCCGGCATCGCCGACCCGGTCAAGGTCACCCGCTCCGCGCTGCAGAATGCGGCGTCCATCGCGGGCCTGTTCCTGACCACCGAGGCCGTCGTCGCCGACAAGCCGGAGCCCCCGGCCCCGGCCGCCGCTGCGGGCGCCGGTGACGAGATGGGTGGCATGTACTGATCGGTCACCCGGTCGGTTCGGCCGACGCAGTTCGCCGGTAGGCGCGCCCCGCGCGGCTGCCTGGCGGGCCCCGGCCCCATCACGAAGACGGCGGGCCGTCTCTTGCAAGCGCAGGAGGCGGCCCGCCTGTCGTTTGCGCGAAGCCGTGCCACTCAGGCGTTCAGTGACGGGTCGATGGCGGCTCCCAGCTCACCCTTGCCGACGACATCGACGCGGTATTGGATGGGCGTATGAGTCGGACGGATGCCAACGCCCTTGCCGGGCGAGTACTCGCGGAGGTGCCGCCCTTCCTGCTGGTAGGGCTTGGAGGGCTCCTGCGGGTCTCGGGCGGTCCCCTGTGGGCGGCGAGTCTGCTGGTCGGCGGCGGAGTGCTGTGGCAGGTGCTGGCGCTCGCTCGCATCGGTGGCGCGGGTGACGCCGATGGGGCCCGGATCAACAACCTGGGGCGCCTGGCGGTGATCGGGCTGCTGCTCCTGCTCGGCAACTGGGGCGCCTTCACCGGTGGACTTGCGTTGTTGGCTTTGTTCCTGGGGGTGTGCGTGGCCCTGCGATGCGGGCGCTACCCCGACGGTCCGCAGCCCGTGCGCCGCCGCGAGTTCAATCCCCTGCGTGGTGTGTAGGCCCGCGTCGCCCGGACACGTCCGGCCGTACCTGCTGACGTGCCTCCGCGAAGCCGCTAGACAGGACCCCGGTCCCATCACGACGACGGCGGCGGGCCGCCCTCCCGCTTGCGGGGGAGGGGGCCACCCGCCGTCGTCGGGCGCGCCGCTCAGGCGGGCGGGGTCTGGTAGGTGAAGCGACCGGAGTTGGCAGTCTCGGCGTCGTCGTAGGAGGTGGCGGACTGGTCCAGGGCCTGGCTGATCGAATCCAGGCTCGCCTGCACCTGCAGGGCGGTGACGTGCCAGTCGGCGGCGCACGCGGCCATGGAGTCGGAGGCGCCGCCTGTCCAGGAGGACTGGAGCAGCGCGATGTCGCCCTTCATCCCGTCCACCTCGGTCTGGATGGTGGAGATGCGGGTGCGGGCGCGTGTGGCCGTGTCGGTGACGGCCTGGGTGTCAACGGCGAAGACGGGCATAGTGGGAGCCTTTCGGTGAGATGGTCCGGAGTCCCTGTGGCTCGGACATGTGGGCGGTGCCGCGGCCGCGGCGCCTGAAATCACCGTAGGGATTGAGTCGAGACGTCCGCATCCACCGCCGTCGAGCCCTGTGGATTCACCCTGCAGGAACCGTGCCTGTGGATACTGGTGGAGTGAGGGTCCTCACCGAGCTACTGCTTACGCGGGCACCTGAGATGAGTCTCGTCGGTGACTTGACGCGCATATTGATGCTTGTGCATACTGATCCTCAGCGGCAAACTCCCGCAGACAGAATGACGGTGGTCTTGTTGCTGCTTGATGCCCCCTGAGAAAGATAAGAGCATAACGATGCCCTTGTCCCGTACCTTGCGATCCGTCCTGAAGCGTCTGGTCGTCTCCCTAGTACTCGTCGTCACCCTGGTGGCAACTCCGGCCTCGGCCTGGGCGGTACGAGGTGACTACACCGCCAATGGGGTCAACATCCGTAACCGCACCGGATATAACTCAGTCGTTGTCGGTTCCGGCTACAAGGGGCAGGGGGCGAATGTCTACTGCTATGACTGGAACTTTCATGAAAACAACGGCGACTGGTATTATCACCGGAACCTTAGGACGGGAGTCAAGGGTTACTCCCTGCACCGGTACATGCGCACTAATGCAGAGCCTAGGCACGGTTGCTGACCGTCGTCCGCAGGAGTCTCCAGCGTGACGCGCACTCGATTTCTCACGGTGGCCACCAGGGCGCTGCTCGGCGCCCTGGTGGCCACGGGCCTGGTACTCCCGGCTGGCTGCGGGCAGGAAGCCTCGGACGAGGGGCTGTCCGCACAGGACGTCTACGGGAGGTCCGGGCCCGGGAGTGAACCCACCGCAGTGGCGACAACGGGCGCAACAACCGCCGATTCCCGCTCCCCCTTCGACGACTACTTCCTCGACGCCGAACAGCTGCGCACCGTCGAGCAGGCGCGCATCCAATTGACGACGCAGTGCATGGCGGGGAAGGGCTTCGAGTACTCCGAGGACATCAACGAGACCATGAGCGGCGTTAGCGACTCCACCGCAGGATTGGACGGCGCCACATGGGGGCCGATAGATCTGGATCAGGCTCGGCGCAACGGCTACCATGCGGAGCCCGAAGAAGACAGCGGGGCCCCAGGCGCAGCGACTTCCTCCGCCGAGCAGCAGCCGGGCTACATCGACGCACTCGTCAACGACGAGAACACCGGTTGCGACGATCTGGCATATGCCGAACTCGGCTACGACGACGAGTGGTACTCGCAGATCGCCACTTACGATACTGCGCGGGCCACGGCCAACGAGTCCGCCGTGGCGGATCCCGAAGCGGTCCAGCTCTTTGCGGACTGGTCCGCGTGCATGTCCCGAAAGGGCTATGACGCCGACGATCCCCGGTCGCTCGCCAGCAAATACCTGGATGGCTCACAGGGGACCCCGAGCGCAGAAGAACGGGAGACGGCGGTTGCCGACGCCGAATGCAAGGCGGATACCTCCTTCGCCACGACACTGACCGGTGTGATCAACCGTTATGAGACGCAGGCCGTCACTGACAACCAGGCGACGATGGACACGATCAAACGGCTGTCCTCCCAGATATACGAACGTGCCCAAGAGGTCCTGGGCTCGTGACCGCGACCGAGGCATCCGGACATCGCGGGACCGAAGAGGCTGAAGACACCGACGGTGCCGTATCTGCTCGTGATGGAATGCACCGCTCGTGGCCGCGGCGGCACTGGCTCGTTGTCCTCGTTGTTGTCGCCCTCGTGAGCGGTACAGCGGGAATAGCCACCGGCCTCCTGCTCAAGTCCCCGGCTGACCTTGCCGCCAGCGCCGAGGCCCCGACCCCGTCGCTCATTACGGCCGACGTCGACGAGCGGGTGCTGGTGGACTCCTTCGAGATTGACACTGAGCTTGTTTCCGAGCAGACCATTAGCGTCGGCCCCAACGGGCAGGCGCAGCAGGGCGGCGACAGCGATAAGGAAAGTGATGATGATGCGGGAGCCGGGGCAACGAGTGGAAACGGCTCCACGACGGCAGTCGTCACCAAGGTCCCGGTGAGTGTTGGAGACACGGTGTCGGCAGGGGCGGTCGTTCTCGAGCTCTCCGGTCGGCCGATCATTGCGCTCAAGGGGGACATCCCGTCGTATCGGGACTTGGCGCCCGGCGCGAGCGGGCCCGACGTGACCCAGCTTCAGCAGGCGCTCGTCGCCCAGGGGCTGCTTTCGGACTCCGCGGTCGATGGAACCTACGGTTCTGCCACCAGCGCCGCCGTGTCGCAGTTGTACAGCTATCTGGGGTACACGGCGGCGTCGACGGACGGCGGCAGCGGGGAGGACGCCAAGGCCCTGCGGAATGCGCGAGCGGCCGTTAGGCAGGCGCAGGATGCCGTTACCGCGGCGGAGCAGGAGGAAGGCCCCACCAGCGCAGACTCGACGTCATTGACCACGGCGCGGGCAGAACTCGCCGATGCGCAGGCCGACCTGGCCGATACCGAGGCTCGCATCGGCGTCGTCCTGCCGCGCTCCGAAGTTGTGTTCGTTCCCGAAGGCAGCGCGACCGTCCTGTCCGTATCGGGGCAGGTTGGACGGGAGGCCCAGCAGGCGGTTGTCTCCCTCGGATCGGGAGACCTGGTGCTGCGCGGCAAAACCGTGGCAGGTCAGGCGGCCGAACTGCGCGTCGGTGCGACGGCGAATGTCGATGCGCTCGGTGACGGTGCGGCCTGCAGCGTCACCGCGCTGGACGCCGCCGACTCCGGACGCACGCAGGTGACGGTCGGCTGCGACACGGACCTGGACCCCGCCGCCCTAGCCGGGACGGTAACCGCCCGTCTTATCCGTGAGAGCACCGGCACAAGCGTCCTGTGCGTTCCGATCGGGGCGGTTTCTGAACGCGCGGACGGGACGACGACGGTCATAACCCTCACCGGCACGGATACGCTGACCCGTGTAGAGGTCACCGTTGGCCTTGAGGCCGACGGCTACGTCGAAATCCGGCCGAACGACCCTGACGCGATCACCCGGGATAGCGTTGTCATCGTGGGAGGACAGTGATGACGCCGTGAGGGTCGGCGCTTCACCCGCCGCAACCGCCCCGGATGAGCCGAGGGGCGCGGAACGGCCGCTCATTCAACTGGAGGGCGTCAGCCGCCTCTATTCCGGCAGGGTCCCTACCCTCGCCCTAGACAATGTGACGACGACGGTGGCCCGTGGGGAGCTTGTGGCCGTTGTCGGCGCCTCCGGGTCCGGAAAGTCAACTCTCCTTAATATTCTCGGCACGCTTGACCGGCCGACCTCCGGGCGCTACCTGCTGGACGGGACGGATACCACCTCATTGGACGACGCGCACCTCGCGGCCCTGCGCTCGAAGAGCATCGGCTTCGTATTCCAGGCGTTCCACCTCATCGGTGAGCGCACCGCGCTTGACAACGTCGCCCTGGCCGGCCTGTATGCCGGCATCCCCCGGTCGGTGCGTCGGGACAGCGCCATGGCGGCGCTTGAACGTGTCGGTATGGCGCACAAGGCGGACGCACTGCCCAACGAACTCTCCGGCGGCGAGCAGCAACGTGTGGCGATCGCCAGAGCTGTCTGCACCCATCCGCCCCTCGTGCTGAGTGACGAGCCGACGGGCAACCTCGACTCCTCCCACGCCCAAGGCGTCCTCGACGTCTTTGCCTCCCTCAACGAGTCTGGGACCACGATCATCATGGTCACTCACAATGAGGAGCACGCTTCACGGGCGCCCCGTGTGCTGCGGGTCAGGGACGGCGCTCTCACGGAGGGGCTCGCATGAGACGCCGTATTGCCCCCGGCCGCGCCGCGTTCATTGACATTGTGCGCGAGGCCCTTGCCTCGGTCTCCGGCGGGCCCGGGCGCTCATTACTCACTCTGGCCTCCACCCTCATTGGAGTCGCCAGCCTCGTTGCTCTCATTGGGATCTCGCAGACGGCGGCAGGCCAGATCAACGTCGGCTTCTCCCTTCTGCAGACCACCCTGGTGACCGTCCGGATGGACCCTGAGCAGATGACCGACGCCGACCCGATGGGCTTCCCCGTGGATGGCGCCGATGCCGTCACCGCGCTTAACGGCGTGCAGTCGGCCTCACTGTATTGGCAGCTCGACGCCAATGCCCTCGACCTGGACGTGCGCACATCCTCATCTACACAGAACCTCGCCGACTCCCTCGCCGTATATGCCGCCGACGCCAGCGTGAACGACCTGGCGCCCTCGGTGCGTGCGGACGGCATCGGGTTCACGGGCTTCCTCGTCGCCTCTGGTGCGCGTACCGCGATCCTCGGCGAGCGCGCGGCCGACAAGCTCGGGATAGCCGACCTGCGGCTGCCCGCCACAATCAGCATCAACGGTGAGCACTTCACAATCATCGGTGTTCTGGGCAAAAGCGAGGCCGTCCCACAGCTCAACACCGCCATCATCATTCCGAACCAGACGGCCCTGAATCTATTCGGGCCACCAACCACCCAGCACCCCGCTCAAATGACGATCCGCACCGACGTCGGCGCGGCGGACCTCATTGCCCGCCAGGTTCGCTACGCCCTGCGCCCGGACGCGCCGTCGTTGTTCACGGTTACCGCGCCCCAGGACTGGTCGCGGGCCACAGAGGGCGTAGAGGACTCCATCAGCGGACTACTCCTCGCCGTCGCCGTCGTGATCCTTGTGATCTCGGCGCTTGCGATCGGTACCGCCACACTGTCCTCGGTCAATGAAAGGGCCGCGGAAATAGGGCTCAGGCGCGCGCTGGGGGCGCGTGTGCGTCACATCCATCTACAGGTTGTGATCGAGGCGGCGCTGCTGGGAGGAGTGGGCGCTCTTACGGGCGAATCAATTGGCGTGCTCGTAATCGTCATCGTCAGTGCCGTGCACGACTGGACGCCGGTCATGACCCCGGCGGTCCTCGGAGCTGGGCCTCTGATCGGGATAACGGCTGGCATTGCGGGAGGACTCATGGCTGCTCGCGTTGTGTCGCAGCTCGAGGCGGTGGACGCGCTGCGCCGATCCTGAAGGGGCACTTGGGACCGAGGAAAAAGCACGAATGCGGCCGGACTTCACAGGTCATCGGTTCGGTCGTGAATCGGGGTTGCGGCCGACAGTGGCAGACGGCATGGTCCCGCGGCGTCAGTCTGCGGAGGAGCCGAGTATCGGCTCGGTGATGGCGGCGAACTCGCCTGTGCGCGCCTCCCGCAGGGCCTTGGCCTCCTCGCACTTGGCGCGTAGCTTCTCGGCGAGCTTGGCGCGCTCCGCCTCCGCCGCGCTGGCGCGATCCGTGGGGCCCTCCTCGCCCGGACGTGGCTTGGACAACAGCTGGTCCAGCTCATCGGCGCACGACTCCAGGGACGTCGTGTGCGCATCGTCGGAGTCCTCCACCGTACGGGAGCGGCGTGCGCGCGCAGCCTCGGTGGGTGTCGGTGCGGACACGGGGGAGGTCCGTATCGCCGACGGGACGGCGTGTCGCACCTCGTCCTCCTCACCCGCGGCCTCCAGGCCACCGATCCAGGGATCCGTTTCCCTGTGAGCAGGCGGTTGCTGGGCGCCGTCAGCACCAGCGGGGGATTCCCCCGGCGCGGTGGCTCCCGTGCCCGCCGGCTCCGAAGGTGCGCCGACGACGGCGCCCTGCTCGGCAGCTGCTGCGCCGTCCGCCCCGGCCTCGGGGGCAGCAGGCTGTGCGGCCCGGCAGCAAGAGCACTCGGCGGCATCGGCCTGGGGCAAGCGCGCCAGCTTGTCCTCCAAGTGCTGCTTCTCCGCCTCCAGGTTCTCGCGCGCAGGCAGTTCCCAACGGGCGCCGAGCGGGGAGGAGAACAGTGACTCGCGGTCCAGCAGCCGGGTAATGATCGCCAGGCGCGCCCGCAGGTAGTCCTCCAGGGGGATGTGCGCGTACTCCTGGCGCACACCCATCCGGTAGCTCTTGTACTGCTGCGGCTCTACCGCAAGCGCCCCTAGATCGGCATCGTTGAGGGCCTGGGCGTCAATGTCGTTACTCGCCAGGTTGTGGCGCTTGAGGTTCAGGATCAGCGCGCACACACGGTCCACCGTCTTGTCGGGCACGCCGAGCGACTGCAGGCTCTTGGCCGCGTAGGCGGCGGAGGCGACCTCGTCCTCGCCGCCGTTGCGTCGGTAGGTGGATTCGCTGGCGGTGGAGAAGACGCAGCCGTGGTACCAGGTTGCCAGGCGCATCACGTCGGGGTTGTGGGACTCATCGGCAAGCTCATCGACGCGCGCCAGCATGTTGATGACGTGCTTGAGATTGTGGAAGTGCCGGTCCGGGGTCGTCCAGCGGGAGACGAGCTCCTCTCCGGCAGAGCGAATCTGCTCCACCGGTGCCGTGGCGCCGACCGCTTTGGTACAGCGGACGAAAGCGGGAAGCAGCCACTGGGGGGCGTCAACCACGTCCATAGGGCTCATGAGAAAGCCTCCGAGATGAGATGAAACGCAGCCATCGTAGGACTACTGGCGGCGAACTTGAAGCCCACGGGGTGTTCTACCCACCACCTTTCGCGGCTACGCGCATGCCAGGGAGGTCGCCGCGCGACCGAACTCGGCACGTAACGTCTACCGAACTCGGCATGTAACGTCTAGCGATCTCGGCGGGATTACTGGGCGTCGGGTGTGGGGGTGGCCTTGTCCACCGGGGTCACGAGGGCGGGCAGCTCGATGTGTACGGTGGCGCCGCCCCCCGGCGTCTGGTCCATCCGCACGGTGCCGCGGTGGCGGGCGATGATGGCCGCCACAATCGACAGTCCCAGCCCAGAGCCTCCGGTCTTGCGGTTGCGGGAGGTATCGGCCCGGTAGAAGCGCTGGAAGACCTTCTTCGCGTCGGCCGGGGCGACGCCCGGCCCGTGGTCGCGCACCTCGACTACAACGCTCGGCGCCCCCGGCGCGCCTGCGCCCGCGGGGTGCGGCACGGTGCCGACGGCGATCTCCACCGGCGTGCCCTCAGGCGTGTGCCGGGTGACGTTGCCCAGCAGGTTAGTCAGTACCTGGGACAGGCGGTCCCGGTCGCCCAGCACCATGGCGGGCTCGACCTCGTTGTCGGCGCCAGCGGCGTCGCCTAGCGGAATGAGGGCGCAGTCGCGGTCCGGGGCCAGCACCATCATGTCCGTCAGCGCCCCGGCGGCGATCTGGGTCAGGTCCACGGGGGCCATGCTCATCTCCCGGCCCTCATCCATCCGGGCCAGCTGCAGCAGGTCGTCCACCAGCCGACCCATGCGGGATGCCTCCGACTCGATCCGGCCCATCACCTCCGCGGTCCGCTCCGGCGGCACCCCGCCCATGCGGTACAGCTCGCCGTAGCCGCGAATGGCGGACAGGGGCGTACGCAGCTCGTGCGAGGCGTCGGAGACGAAGCGGGTCATGCGCTCCTGGGCGACTACCTGGACGTCGAAGGCCTGCTCGTTCTGCTGCAGCATGGTGTTCAGTGCCCGCTGCAAGGAGCCGACCTCCGTAGTCGGCGGCTCGGTCACGGGAACACGTGCGGACAGGTCGCCGCTGGCGATCTGCCCGGCCACGCCCTCGATCTGCCGCAGCGTGCGGAACGAGCGGCGCACCAGGTAGGTGGCGGCCATGGCTCCCAGCAGAATCAGCGAGACGTCGGTCAGGGCCACCGCCAGTCTGGTCTGCTCAACCGTCTCCATGACGTCGCTCAGCGGTAGGGCGATCGCAACCACGCCGACGTGCTCCCCGGAGGTGCGGTCATCGATCGGCAGGATGATGACCCGCCACGGGTGGTTCAGCTGGTTCGACTCGACGGTGAACAGCCTGGGGTCGGAGGCCTGCGCGACGGCGTCGTCCACCGACAGTATTCCGATCGCTGGGACCCCGTACTTGTTGGCGGTGTCCGAGGAGACCATTTGGCCGGTCTTGCCATCCAGGTACTGTGCCTCCACATAGTAGGTGGACGGCATGGAGGAGCTGGCGTCGGAGCTGTTGATGCGGCTGGAGCTGAGTGCGGTCAGCCCCTGGGTGCCGATGGCCTGCGCGGTGTTGCGCAGCTGGGCGTCCACCTGGCCGACCAGGTGGTTCTCAAGCAGCGAGGTTACTGACAGCGACGACGCGAACAGCCCGACGGTCAGCAGGCCGGTGGTGAGCAGCGCCAGGCGGGTGCGCAGCGGCTGGGTGCGCCAAGCCCGCTTGCAGGCGGTCAGCAGGTGCCAGCGGCCGCGTTTAATCGGCCGGTACTGGCGTCCCCGGGGTGGGCGGCGCACCGTGTTCCTCACGGTGGCGCGCACGCTCAGCTCGCCTTGGGTTCGCGCAGCATGTAGCCGACGCCGCGGCGCGTCTGGATCAGCGGGGCAACCGGGTTCCCGTCGGCGCCGGAGATCTGGTCCACCTTGCGGCGCAGGTAGGAGATGTAGGACTCGACGATGGCGGCGTCACCGTTCCAGTCGTACTCCCACACGTGGTCCAGGATTTGCGACTTGGACACCACGCGGCCGGCGTTGAGCATCAGGTAGCGCAGCAGCTTGAACTCGGTGGGGGACAGGTCCACCTCGACGCCGGCCCGGTGCACCTCGTGGGCGTCCTCATCCAGGACCAGGTCGGCCACCCGCACCATGCCGTCGTCCTCGCCCTCCAGGGCGCGGGTGCGGCGCAGGATGGCGCGGATGCGGGCCACGACCTCCTCCAGGCCGAAGGGCTTGGTGACGTAGTCGTCGCCGCCTACGGTCAGGCCCTGCACCTTGTCCGCCATGTCGTCGCGGGCGGTCAGAAACAGGATCGGGATGGTCACGTCGCGCTCGCGCAGGCGCCGGGCGACCGTGAACCCGTCCATGTCCGGCAGCATGACGTCCAGCACGATCAGGTCGGGGTCGGCGTCCTCGGCGCCGCGCAGAGCGCCGTTCCCGTCCGCTGCCGTAAGTACCTCGAAGCCGGCGAAGCGCAGCGATGATGCGAGCAGGTCGCGGATATTCGGCTCGTCGTCCACCACGAGGAGGCGAGCTTCATAAGACGTCTGCTGAGAATCGTGGGTTCGGTCCATGCCGCCACTGTGCACGGCGAGTCTGGGAGTCTGCTGAACCCTGGGTGGGAGTGGGGAATGTATTTCTCCGGGAGCTCGCCGGCGCCGCGGGGGCGGGCCGGTGTGGGGGACGGTGCGGCCGGCGCGGCGAGACCGGGCGAGCCGTTGCCGCGGGGGCGGGCCGGTGCGGCGGGACGGGGTAACGCCCCCGCCCCGCCTGCCGCCGACGGTGGCGGTTGGCCAGGGGGGTGTCCGATGCCGACGCAGTCGCCGGGCCTCAGATGAACTTGAGCGGGTCGAACTCGGTCAGCGGGATGATGCGGACGCGCGGCAGGGCGATGGTGAAGGCGTCCACGTCGGTCTCCAGGTCGTACACGGTCAGCCCGCGCGACTCCAGTGAGGCGAACTGGGCGTTGAGGAACTCCCGGAAGCACAGCACGTCGACCTGGGCGCCGGCATCCAGGAGGCGCTCGACCTGGGGGATGTAGTCGCCGTCGTGCGAGCCGAGCAGGACGTGAATCGCCTCGCCCTCCTCGACCCGCTTCGCCAGTGCCTCCAGGGTCCGCTGAATACCGATGTCGACGACCTTCTCCTCCTGGCTGCCGGAGCCGGCCAGGGGGATCGGGCGGTAGTCCATCGCAAGCAGGGCCTGGACGAAGCCCATGGGCATGTGCCCGGAGGTGGCATTGAGGAAGAACAGGGCGCGGGTCTCGGATCCGTCGGCCTTCTCATCGGCGAGATCGTCGCAGAAGGACAGCACGCGGTCCCACCGGGGCCGTTCGTCGGGATCGGGACGGCGTCCGAGCACGCTCATACCGAGAGTGGCGTCAATGTTCTCCCCGTCGACGAGGAGATAGGTGGGTGTGGTCATGGTGTCATGCTAACGGGACGTACCCATGCACTCGCCGGGCGAGTTGTGAACCGCATGCTAGCAAGTGGTCATGTAAGCGGGGCGGGTTGCCGTACCCGGGGTGGGTGCAGGCTGCAAAAATTAGGTAATCATAAGTGCATGAGACAGACGCAGCAGCCTGCCGATGGCCCGGCGGGCGCCGGTGGGGCCCGGCCGACGACGGCGGTTGCACCCAAGCCCGTACTCGGCTCTCGCGCGGGCGCCCGTGCGGGCGCGGCTGCGGCAGTGCTGACTGCCGCAGCCGCGTTGGCGCAGGGGTGGGCGCTGATCTCCCTCTCCCGCGCCCTGGCCGGCCTGACGGCCGCGGTGGTGCCGGCCGTGGTCGGAGTAGGTGCGGACCAAGTGCCCGGTGCGTGGCGGCATCACCTCGCCGTTGCGGCTGTGGCAGCACTCGTGTGCGCCCTGTGCGAAGCCGCCGTGCACGGCATCGCCCAGATCAGCGCGGCCAGTCAGGAAGGTGTGCTGCGCCGCCAGGTGCTCGCCCACCTGTTCGAGCTGGGACCGGCCCACGCCTCCGCGCGCTCCGGTGCCACCGTCACCCTGCTGACCGACGGCGCCGAACGCGTGGCCGCCTACAGGCAGACCTTCCTCGTGCCCACCATCGCCGCGATCGTCTCACCGCTGCTGGTGCTGGGACTCGTAGGCGCGGTGGTGGACCCGCTCTCGGCGGCGGTGCTGGCCGTCGCCTTCGTAGCCGTCCCCGCGCTGATCATCTTCCTGCACCGGCGGCTGCGCCGCTCCTCGGCCGCCTCACGCGCCCAGCGCATGCGGCTGAGCGCCGAGTACCTCGATGCGATTCAGGGGC
The DNA here is from genome assembly GCF_010365615.1 of Actinomyces sp. 565. Lineage (NCBI taxonomy): Bacteria > Bacillati > Actinomycetota > Actinomycetes > Actinomycetales > Actinomycetaceae > Actinomyces > Actinomyces sp. 565. The sequence continues at coordinate 159,383 of NZ_PIZD01000022.1, read as the reverse complement.
TGACCACCCTGGTACTGGCCCGTGCCGCAGCGCGTCGCGCCACTGACCTGGAGGCCTTCGGTGAGGCCAATCGCCGCGCGGTGATGCGACTGCTGGCGGGAAATCAGCTGGTCATCCTCATTACCGACGGCTTGTTCTCCCTGTTCCTGGTCACCGCCTCCGCCGTGCTCGCCCTGGCTCGTCTGGGCTCCGGGGCAATCGGCCTTGATGGCGCCATCGCCCTGGTACTCATCGCCTTCGTCCTGCTGCAGCCCTTGGGGCGGGTAGGCGGATTCTTCTACGTCGGCATGGGTGGCATGGCCAACCAGCGGGCGCTGCGCCGCGTCCTGGCCCGACGCCGGGAGGAGGGCCCCGCAGGTCCGGTGGCTGCTAAGGAGCCGGGTGACACGGCGCTGGTGTCACTGCGCGGTGTCACCGCGGCCTGGCCGGCCCGCCCCGCCGGACCTGGCCGGCCCGGGCACCCCGGTGGTCATCCCGGTGGCTTCGGTGGACATCCCGGGCACCCCCGTGCCGGCGATCCGGCAGGCCCGCGTCGGGCTGCGCCCGTGGTCGTGCTACGCGACGTCAACCTGGACGTCGCCCCCGGCGAGCACCTGGCGGTCGCAGGACCCTCCGGCGCCGGCAAGTCCACCCTCATGGCCCTGATCGCGGGAGACCTGTTGCCCGTGGCAGGCTGGGTGCGCGTGGCCGGTACCGCCTCCACCGCGTCCGCTCAGCACGCCGTGCGCGCCGCTAGCGCAGTGGTCAGCCAGACCACCTGGCTGTTCACCGGCACCATCGCTGACAACCTGCGCCTGGCCGATCCCACCGCCACGGAGGAACGCATGTGGCAGGCACTGGCCGCCGCCAACCTGGCCGATGAGATTCACGCCCTGCCGGAGGGCCTGCACGCCGACGTCGGTGAGCACGGCTCGCGGCTGTCCGGCGGCCAGGCGCAGCGCTTGTCACTGGCCCGCGCCTTCCTTGCCGACCGGCCCCTGCTGCTGCTGGACGAGCCCACCAGCCAGGTGGACCTCGACAGTGAGGCCGCCATCATCGACGCCATTGCCCGCCTGTCCGCGGGCCGCACCGTAATCACCGTCTCCCACCGCGCCGGGGCGCTGTCCGCGTCCGAGCGGGTGGTCACGATCAGCGGGGGTGTCCTGCGATGAATCTGGCACGCGAGCCACGACCGGCCGGTAGCAGCCGCAGTGCGGCACCAGCAGGGCGGTCCACAGGCGCCGCCGACGCCGCCCCCGCCAAGGCGCGCAGGCCCCTGATCCGTTGGCTACTGGAGGTCACCCGCCCGGTCCTGCCGCCGCTGCTGGGCTCGGCCGCCTGCCGGGTGGCGGACCACCTGCTGGGAGTGGCCCTGTTCGCCCTGGCCGCCCACGCCGTCGTGGCTGGAGCCCTCAGTCTCGCCGCCGGAGGCCCCGCCCCGTCCGTCTGGCCGGTGGTGGGCGCCATGGCCGCCATTTCGGTACTGAAGGCGGCGCTTCGCTACGGGGAGCAGTTCCTCGGGCACACGGTTGCCTTCACCTCCCTGGAGCTGCTGCGCGCCGAGCTGTTCCGCGCCCTGGCCCGCCGTGCCCCGCGCGTGATGAGCACCGCCCGTTCCGGTGACCTGCTGGCCCGGTCCACCAAGGATGTGGACCGTGTCGAGGTGTTCTTCGCCCACACCTTCGCTCCCGCCGTCAGCGCCGCAGTTGTGCCCGTGACCGTGCTGGTGGTCATCGGGGTGAAGACCACCTGGGCGGTTGCCGCCGCTGCCGCCGCCACCTTGGCGGCGGCGATCGTGGTGGTCCCGCTCCTCGGGCACCGCGCAGCCACGCGCAGCGCCCGGCACACCGTGGCGGCCCGGGCGGAACTGACCCAGCATGTCACCGACTCCGTGCAGGGTCTGCCCGAGGTGGTCGGCTACGGCCGCGCCGCCGAGCGCCTGGAGCGCACGCGGGACCTGGACGACGCCGTGGCGGCCGCCGCCCGCCCGGCGGCCCTACTGGGGGCACTGCGCCGCGGCGGGGTGCAGCTGCTGGTGCTGGCGGGACCGATTGCCGTGGTTGCGGCCGGAGCCGGCCCGGTGCTGTCCGGGGCGGTGGGGCCCGCAGCGCTGGCAGCCGCGGCGGCGGCCGTTTTGCGCCTGGGCGAGACCGTGCGCGGGGTGGAGGAGCTGGCCGGCTCGCTCGCCACCGCGCTCGCGGCCGCCGAGAGGGTGCATCAGGTGGCCACCGCGCCCACTGAGCTGCCCGACGGCGCCTCCGCGCTGCCGGCCGGCCCGCTTGACGTCACCTGGGAGCACGTCGACTACACCTACCCGGGGGCGTCGCGCCCGTCGCTGCGCGGGGTGAGCGGACGCGCCGAGGCGGGGAGGTGGACCTGCCTGGTGGGGGCGTCCGGCTCCGGCAAGACGACGCTGGCGCGGCTGGTACTGCGCTTCGATGACCCGGCCGGCGGGCGGGTGACCGTGGGCGGGGTGGATGTGCGTGCGGCGGCGGCCGAGAATCTGCGTGCGCGAGTCGCCCTGGTCAGCCAGCAGGCGCACCTGTTCCGCCTGAGCGTGACCGACAACGTGCGCCTGGCCCGCCCGGAAGCCACCCGGGAGCAGGTGGCGGAGGCCTGCCGACTCGCCGGCGTGCACGCCGAGGTGGCGGCCATGCCCGACGGCTACAGCACTTTGCTCGGGGAACGGGGCGCCTCCGTGTCCGGGGGGCAGCGGCAGCGCTTCGCCCTGGCGCGCGCACTGCTCGCCGAGCCCGATGTGCTGGTACTGGACGAGTTCACCAGCCATCTTGACCCCGAGCTGGATGCCCGCGTGCGCGACGCCGTGCGCGCGTGGGCGGCCCGCCGCGGCACCACCGTGGTGGAGGTGACTCACCGGCTGCACCGGATTGAGCAGGCGGACCACGTCATCGTCGTCGACGGCGGGCGCGTGGTGCAGTCCGGCCCCCCGGCGCAGCTGCTGGCGCAGGCCGGCGGGCCGCTCGCCAGGCTGCGTGCCCGGCAGGAGTGAAGGCGCGCGGGCTGTGCCGATGCGCGCCGGTGCCAGGCGCGGCGAGATCCGGCGCGCCCTTAGACGTCCTCCACGTCGGCGTAGGAAAGCGGATCCTCAATCGGTTCCAGGTGGGCCGATACCCGCAGGCTCGGATCGGCGGCAACCAGCTCGTCGATCAGCGACTCGGTGTAGTCGTGCCCCCGCTTGACGGTCCATGTGCCCGGCACCAGCACGTGCAGGTGGGCGAAGCGGCGGCTGCCGGCCTCCCGCACACGCACCGCGTGGAAGTCCACAACCCCCTCGCGGCGGCGCTCGTCCAGGACCGCGTTGATGCGCTCCAGCGCCTCCCGGTCCGGGGCCACGTCCATGAGGCCGCCCACCGAGTCGCGGATCAGCTGGAATCCGGTCCACATGATGTTCAGGCCCGCCCCCAGGGCGACTACGGCGTCTAGCACGGGGGAGTGGAATACGGCTACGAGCCCCACCCCGGCCAGGACGGCCGCGGAGGTGACTACGTCGGTCAGCAGGTGCTTGGCGTCGGCTACCAGCGCGGCCGAGTGCTCGGCCCGGCCCCGGCGCAGCAGCACCCACGCCACGATCCCGTTCACCAGGGAGGCACCCACCGAGATCACTAGGCCCAGGCTCAGGCGCTCCGGCATGACCGGGGTGATGATGCGCTCAACCGCGGAGAAGATGATGAAGGCGGCGGCCACGAAGATCATGATCCCCTCGCACACCGAGGAGAAGTACTCCGCCTTGGAATGGCCGAACTGGTGGTCGGCGTCGGCCGGGCGGATCGCGATCTTCAGCACGATCACCGCCACTAGCGCGGCCACCAGGTTGACCAGTGACTCGGCCGCGTCGGACAGCAGCCCGACCGAGCCTGTCAGCCACCAGGCCAGCGCCTTCAGGGTGATGGTGGCCAGGGCCGCGCCCACGGAGAGCCAGGCGTAGCCGGACAGGTCCTTGGGCGGGGCGTAGCGCGGAGAGGGCACCCCCAGAGTATGGCCGCAGCGGCCGACCCGGCAAAAGCCGCGTCAGCTCCCGGTCCGCGCGAGGCGACCTGGCGGTCAGCCGGGCTGGTCGACCGGGCGGACCTCGGCGTCGTCGACGGTGACCGAGGGGGCCGGGGCGGCCTGCGGGCCCGGCGTGCCGAACAGGCGTTCCTTGACGGCGTCGGCGACCTTGTCGGTGACGGCCTCACCCTGCTCGCGCACGAAGCTGGAGGCGCGCGTGGATGCGGTGGCTACCTTGTCGCGCACGAAGGGCTGGTCCACCAGCCTGGTGGCCGAGGCCTTGATGCGCTCGTACTGCGCCCGGCCCGCGCGCGTCCCGAGGACGTATCCGGCACCGAGTCCGATGATGAAGGGGAGCTTGCTAGCCATGGGTTCCTCCTGCTCGGGGGTGCCGCCCGGCGCGGCCCCTGCCCGCAACCCTACCGGCATCCACCTGGGGCAAGGCTGGGCGTAGGCCCGGTGAAGGTCGATGCCGGCGCTCCCGCTGAAGCGGGATGATAGGTAAACCTATCTTTGCTATACAGATGAATTAATCCGATTTACCTTCGAAGCATGAGCCTGCAGCACAGCGCCTGCCCATCCCGCGCGCACCGCCTCATCGACCCGGGCGAGCGGGGCGCGGGTTCTGGAGTCGCGGGGCAGGCCACCGACCACTCGGCGCCGGAGGCCTGCCCGACGGCGCTGTGGCTCACCGCCCGCCCGCAGCGGTCCCGGCCTGTGCCCGGCGGCTCCGACACCGCATCGTCTCTGGCTTCACGCCTTAACTGGCTGCGTGCCGGGGTCCTGGGCGCCAACGACGGCATCGTCAGCGTGGCGGGACTGGTAATTGGTGTCGCCGCCGCCGCGCCCACGGACACGGGCGCCATATTGGCCGCCGGGGTGGCCGGGGTGCTGGCCGGCGCCGTATCCATGGCGGCGGGCGAGTACGTGTCTGTATCCACCCAGTCGGACACCGAGCGCGCCTACGTGGCCCGCACCCGCAGCCAGCTGGCCGCCGACCCGGCCTCCGGCGTGGACTCCCTCGCGGCGCACTACCGCGGCAAGGGCCTGACGCAGGAGACCGCGCGGCGAGTGGCCCGGGAGCTGACGGTGTACGACGCCGTGGGGGCGCACCTGGAGGCGGAGCTGGGCCTGCGCGAGGACGACTACACCAACCCCTGGCACGCTGCGCTGTCCAGCGCGGTCGCCTTCGTGATCGGCTCCATGCTGCCGATGCTCGCCATTTTGCTGCTGCCCGTGGGTATCAAGATCCCCCTGACCTTCGCCTCCGTGCTGGTGGGGCTGGCGATTACCGGGGTGGTGTCCGCGCGCCTGGGCGCCGCCCCGATCCGGCCGGCGGTGACTCGCAACGTCCTGGGCGGCGCCATCGCGATGACTGTCACCTGGGGTATCGGCCACCTGATCGGCGTCGCCGTCTGATGCGCGCCGCCGCTCGCGCCGCCGCTCGCGGCGCCGCACGGCTGCTACGCGGTGAACAGCTCCGGCGGCAGGGCGTGTGCCAGCTCGAAGCCGTCCATCCCCGCCGCCACCGGCACGCCGGACTCGGCCAGGGCCTGCGCCTCCGGTGCCAGACCCGCCGGATGGGTCAGTTGCGTGCCGGCGAGCACCTGCTCGGTGGGTGACAGCCGCCGGATCGCCACCGCGGCCACACGATCGGAGTGCTCGCGCGCAGCCTCGCCGTAGATCAGCGGGTCATGCTGGCCGTCGTCGCCGACCAGCAGCCACTTCACCTCCGGCAGGTCAATCATGAGCCGACGCAGCCCGGTGCGCTTGTGCTCGATTCCGCTGCGGAACAGGCCGGTGTTCGTGGGCCCCCAGTCCGTCATCAGCATCGGGCCCTCGGGGAAGCCGTTGCGCTCGAAGAAGGAGCGGTAGGTCGGCACCACGTTCCACGCGCCCGTGGACAGGTAGATCACCGGCGCACCCGGGTGCGCCTGGCGCACCCGCGTGAGCAGTTGCGCCATGCCCGGCACGCTCTCACGGGAGGAGGTGTGCTTGACCAGCTGGTTCCAGGCGGCCACGAACATGCGGGGCACATGTGAGACCATGACGGTGTCGTCGATGTCGCACACGATGCCCAGCCGTGGCCCGGGAGCCACCACGAGCACCCGGGTGGTGACCGCCCGCGTGCCCGCCGCCTCCAGGGTCGCCTCGTGCCAGCCGGAGCTCAGGCCGTGTCCGCGCACGACGACGTCGACATACCCCTCACGGTCCGCGCGGGTGCGCACGCTCACCCCGCCGAGCCTGACAGTGACCGGCAGGTGCGGCACGGGCACGTCAATGAACATGCGCCAGCCGCGCTGCGCCTCAAGCAGGTTCTCGGCCGCCAGCTTGCGGGCCGCCTGCGGCGTCGTGGGCAGCTCCTCGGGGAGTCTTTGGAACAGTGGCCCCTCGCTGGGGGCGTTCGGCGGGCGCATGACCATGCGGGCCAGAACCCGCGCCATGTCCCGTGGCGGGGCGCCGTCCTGGTGCGCAGCCGGTGCCGCCGACCCGTAGCCGGTGTAGGGGATCACCCGCGGCCGCCAGCCGCGGCGCTTGAGCACGGGGATCGAGTCGCGGTGGAACTGGTCCTCGGCGGCGCGGACGAGGTCGGAAAACGGCACGGGGACATCCTATGGGCGATCATCGCGCCCCGGCGGCTCCGGGCGCGGGAGCCGGCGGGGAGTCCTCCCCGTCCCCCGCCCCTCACCGAGGTCGGTAGACGTTACGTGCTGAGTTCGGTCGATATGGCGTCCGGCCACGCGCCACATCACGACTCCTGTGGCCAGCGCCCACCACGTGTAGGACGAGCCCACCACCGTCGCCCAGAAGGGCCAGTCCTGTTCCACGTGATTCTGCTCGGGGAACCACCACTGCATCGCCAGCCCGAACACGGCCGCGCCGGCGGCCGCCACCTGCAGCAGCGCCGCGGAGTCCCATGCCAGGCCCGCCGCAACCAGTCCCATGAGGGCGGGCAGGCACCATACCCAGTGGTGCGACCACGATATTGGGGAGATCAGTAGTCCCAGCGTCATTGCCACCACGGTCTGCAGCACCAGGACGACGCCGTCGGCCGGCGGACCACCGGGGGCGCGGCGGGAGCCTGCGGCAGCGGTTACGCGCAGGCGATTCAGCCGCACCAGCAGCAACCAGGCCAGGACGACGCCGACCGCGGCCAGCCCCGCCCAGACCGCGTCCCAGGCCGCGGGCGGCAGCCAGCGGGCCACCAGCCCCTTGAGGTTCTGGTTGCCGGAGTAGTCCGTGAAGCCGGCGCGGGAGGAGTCCCACATGGCGGAGAAGAAGAACCGGGCGGACTCATCGGGCGAGGCCGCCCAGCTCAGCGCCGTCACCGCCAGGGCGGAGCCGACCATGGTGGCTGCGGCCCGCCACTCGCGCCGGGCCGCGAGGACCAGTACCGCGATCGCCGGGGTCAGCTTGAATGCCGCCGCCAGTCCGGCGGACACGCCGCGCAGCCGCGAGCTGCTGGGAACCACCAGCAGGTCGAGAGCCACCAGCGCCATGAGCACGGCGTTGACCTGCCCGTACTCCATGGTCTTGGGCACCGGCTCCAGTAGCAGCACGGCGGCCAGTGCCAGCCACGGGGCCGCGCCCCGGGTGATGCGGCCAGGTACTCCCAGGGCGTGCAGCACCGCCCAGGCGGTCACTGCGGTAGCAACCGGTGTTGCGGCAACCAGGGCCACCTGGGTCGCCCGGTCCGGCCACCAGGTCAGGGGAGTCATGGCCCAGGCGGCGAAGGGCGGGTAGGTGAAGGGCCAAAGCTGCTGGTCGGGGTTGGCGTACCAGTCGTACAGGCTGCCGCCGGCGTGCCACTGCGCGACCGCGTGATGGTAGATCCAGGCGTCGAGCTTGAAGACACCCGCGCCGTCCTTGCCCCAAAGGGTCGGATAGACGGACAGGGCGAGTGCGGCCCAGCCAAGCAGGGCGGTGGCCGGCGATGCGAGCGCGCGTTTGAGGGACTCCACGCCGGCAGTCTATGGGTGGGGGTGGCGCGGGTAATCCGCTTACGCCCCGCCGACGCCGACCGTATCCGTGCCGACTGGCTCCGCGCCGTCGTGCAGGCTGCGGTGGGGGCGGGCTTGCCGCAGCATGCGCAATCCGCACAGGCACATGCCGACGGCGAGCCAGCCCATGGCGGCAACCAGCAGGTAGCCGCCATGGCTGCCGGCTGCATCCACCGCGTACCCACCGAACATGGAGCCCAGTGAAATGCCGATGTTCATCGCGGTGCCGACCCACGCCAGCCCCTCGGTGAGCTGCGACGGCGCCACCGACACCTGGGTAATCGAGTTACCGGTGGTGACTGTTGGGGCGATCGCCATGCCGGTCAGTGCCATGAGCACCCCCAGCACCACCAGGTTGGGGGCGAGCACAAGGGTCGAGGCCCCCAGGGCCAGCGCCGTCGTGCCCAGCAGGAACTGCTGCCACAACGGCCGGTGCCAGGGGCGCGACCCGTAGACGAGCGCGGCCGTGAACGACCCTACGCCCCAAGCCGCCAGCACCGTCCCGGCGGCCGACTTCATGCCCAGCTCCGTGGCGAAGGCAACAGCGGCGACGTCGTTGGCGCCGAACATGGCACCGGACGCCAGGAACACGGCGATCACGGCCACGACGGCGCCGTGCCGCAGCACTGGCCGCGTCTGGGCGCGGCGCTGATCCCGCACCGGTGCAGCAGGCTCGCCCGGCTCCGTGGCGGGCTTGCGTCCGCCCGGCCGCGGTCCCGGCCGCTGGCTCGCTTCTGCAGCTGTGCTGGCTGGCACGCGCCGATGCGGCGTCGGCTCCGTGGCGCGCTGGCTGAAGAACCACAGGCCACCGCCCACTTGCAGCGCGACGGCGGCGATCCACCCACTAGTGGCCGGCAGCGGCGGGGAGGTGCACAGCACCGTGGCCAGCACCGGACCGATGATGAAGGCGACCTCGTCGAAGGCGGCCTCCAGGGAGAAGGCCGTGTGCACCTGCTCCGGGGTGTCCAGGATGTAAGTCCAGCGCGAGCGCACCAGGGAGCCGAAGGAGCCCGCCAGCAGCCCGGCCAGCGCCGAGAGCACAAGCAGCACCCCGAGCGGGGCGCGCAGCTGCGTGGCCGCTGCCAGCCCGATGAGCGCTGCGGCTGAGCCGAGCGTGGCCGGCAGCATGACGCGGGACTGCCCCTGGGCGTCGACGAGCCGGGCCAGTACGGGGGCGCCAACGGCCACGGCGACCACGTTCACGGCGGAGACCGTGCCCGCCGTCGAGTAGCTGCCGTAAAGCTCCTGGATCGCCAGGATTGTGGAGATGCCCACCATGGACATGGGGAAGCGGGCTATCAGGCCCGCGGCCGAGAAGCCGAGAGCACCGGGCCGGCGCAGGATGGTGGCGTAGCTGCTGGACATTCAGTTCTGCTGGTTACGGACGGGCCCACCGGGGCGGGCATGGGCGGTGCGGGCGCGCCGGGGTCAGCGGTTGGCGGCCTCGGAGTTGGAGCGTGAGAGCCGGAAGCCCTTGCCGGACACCTGGCTCCAGCACTCGATCCCGGACTCATTGGAGGTGCAGGCGAAGGAGTCGTTCTTCGCCGACGCGCCATAGTTCAGGGAGGCGCCGGCGGAGGAGAAGGCGAGTCCGCAGCTGCCCTGCGCCTCACCCTCGGTGGTCACGCTCACCGTGAAGGCCTGGTCACTGGAGTTGTTGCAGGAGGCGTCGGCGGGTACGAAGTCGTGCTCATCGACCGTGCAGGAGACCGCGTCCTCGCCCAGCACGCAACTGATGTTCCCCGACGGCGTGGTGAAGGCGCTCATCTCTAGCGCGCCGTCCGGCGCGGGGGCGACCAGGTTCTGGGTGGAGGTTGGGCTGGGGGTCGGCGACGGCGTCGGGCCGGCCTGCGCCGGCGCGGTCGCGGGCGCCTGCGTGGCCACGGCCTGGGCCGGTGCGGTAGCCGGGTCGGAGCTGCTGGCGCCGTGGTCAGAGCTCAGGTACCACACGATCAGGGCAACCACGAGCACGAGGGCGATGCCGCCCAGGATCCACAGCCAGAGGTTGCTGCGGCGGGGCTGCGCCTCGACCTCGGGGGTGCCGACGCCGAATACCCCCTGGCTGCCGGCGGCAGCCTGGGTGCCCGTGGCCTGGGGGCCGGCCTGCTGGTAGGCGCTCGGCTGCTGGTAGGCCGTCTGCTGCGGGGGCTGCTGGTAGGCCGTCTGCTGCGGCTGCTGGTAGCCGTAGGCGGCGGTGGGGGCGGTCGGACTGGCCGCTGCGGCCTGCCTGCCCTCCATGATCGGGCGCCGCTCGGGAGCGGCTGGGCGCGCCACCTCGGCCTGGGAGATGGCCTGCGTGGGCGCCACCGGATCGACGACCTGCCCCTGGCCGCCCAGGCCGCCGGTGGGCAGGGCCTGCGTCAGGCCCGCGGAGTCGTCTGCGGGCAGCTGACCGGTGGCTCCGCCCTGGGCTGGTGCCGAGTCGGCCGCGGCCGCCCGGGCGGCCGCCTGTGCCTGCTCCACGCTGATCGCCTGAGTTGCAGCCGCAGCGTTGCGGCGCGCCAGGGCGGCGTCGACGGCGGGGTCCCCCAAAGCGGCGAGCCACTCCAGCAGCGCCGGGTAGGTGCGGGGATTCTCCGCAATGTAGGGGCGTAGGCCGGGGTAGTTGTTCGCGAGCTCGTGCAGGGTCTTGAGTTCCGCATTGGGGTCACTCGCCCGTGCGACGAGATCGTCCTGAGGCTGAGGCATGCTGGATCCTTTGTAACTGCGTGGGCCCGGTCCGGGCGGGTTTTCGCGGACCGCCGGCGGGTACCGGCAGTTAAGAGCCTACCTGAGAGCACGCTGTAGTGGCCCGGCCGGTATCGTCGGAGCAACGAAAGCCCGTCCCGCCCCGCACCTTTAGGAGACGCCGATGCGTGAGGACACCGAACCGGCCGCAGGATCCGAGCCCGCTGGCCGGACCGGCCCCAGCGCTTCCACGACCCCCGCGCTCGTGGCACCGCAGTCGCCGGCGGAGCCGTCCCCGCAGGCGGCGACGGTGGCCGGCGCGGCGACCGACATCGGCCGCCTGCGCAGCGTCAATGAGGACGGCTACCTGGCGCTCGCCCCCGCCTTCATCGTGGTGGACGGGATGGGCGGTCACGCCTCCGGCCGCGCCGCCGCCCGGGCGGCGCTCAGTGCGCTGGTGCCATTGGCCGGCAGCCGGGTGATTGACCAGGCGCAGGTGGTCGACGCCGTCGTTGCGGCCGGCGAGGCGGTTTCGGCGATTCCCTCCCAGGCCGCCAACCCTCCCGGTGCCACCATCGCCGGAGCGGTGCTCGCCGACCTGCCGGAGGGCCGCACGTGGATCGTGTTCAACATTGGTGACTCGCGCGTCTACCTGCTGCGCGAGGACCTGCTGTCCCAGCTGTCCCACGACCACTCTCAGGTACAGGACCTGGTGGATGCCGGCCAGCTCACGCGCGCGCAGGCGCACCGGGATTCGCGGCGCAACGTGGTCACCCGGGCGCTGGGCGCCGGACTGGACCAGGCCGCCTACCCCGAGGTCCGCCTGGTGCCGGCGCGTCTGGGCGACCGCATCCTGGTGTGCTCGGACGGCCTGAGCGACGAATTGGATGACGGCGAGCTGGCCACTGTGCTCGGTTCTGGGCTGGGGCCGCAGCGCACCGCGGAGATGGCGGTTGCCGCCGCGCTTGAGGCCGGCGGGCATGACAACGTCACTGCGCTCGTGGTGGACCTGCCGGAGCGGGAGACGTCGTGACAGACGCCGTGAAAGACGCCCCGAGCGACACCCCGAGCGACACCGATACCGGGGCCCTGGATGCGGCGCGTCCCGGCGTGCCGGTCGGGGCTGGCGGGCTGACGGACGAGATCGTCAGTGGTCGGTTCGGCACAGCGGTCCTGCGGGCGCCGGTGCCCGCAGGTGTGCGTGAGCAGGTGCTCGCCGCCCTGGGCGGGACGGCGGCTGCTGTCGGCCCGGCCGTGGAGGAGCCCGGAGCCGCCTATGCCGCCACCGCCGACGAGCCGGACGACTCGGGCCGGGGCGAGCCGACCGCGGAGCGCCCCGACGGCACCGGCCTGGTTGAGACCGGGGTGTGGATTGATCCGGATTATGCGCCCGCGCCGCCCCAAACCGGCGTGTGGATGGATACCGCCGACGAGGCCCCTGAGGAGGCGCCTCCGCCCGCCGGGGCCGTGCCCGAGCCCGGCTCCGGTAGACGCCGCCGGACCGGTGGCTCCGGCGCGGGCGTGCCCGCCGGCGCGACTGCGGAGGCGCCCGCGGACGGTGGTGACGGCGCTGCAGGCCAGGGCGCAGGCGCCGTCGGCCCCGCAGCGGAGCAGCCGGACGCCGCCCAAAGCACCCTGGCGCTGCAGGATGCGGGGGGCGCCCCTGCGCCGGAGCCGCCGGTGCCACTGATTCCGGCGGCCATGTGCGCCGCCGGGCACCCCAACCCCCTGGACGCCGTCGCCTGCCAGGCGTGCGCGGCGCCGCTGACCGGCGAGGTCCGGCAGGTGCCGCGGCCCGTGCTGGCGGTGCTGACCTTCTCCACGGGGCAGACCGTGCCAGTGCGGGGAGACGTCGTCGTCGGGCGCGCGCCCAGGCCCCGCCCGGGCCAGGAGGCCGCTACCCAGCTGGTAACCGTGCCCAGCGCCGATCACTTCGTATCGCGCTCGCACCTGGAGATCACCGTGGCCGGGTGGAGCCTGCTCGCCCGCGACCTGGGCTCCGCCAACGGAACGGTTCTAGTGCGCCCGGGCGCGGCCCCGGTGCTCTTGGCCACAGCCCTGCCGACCCCGTTGCAAGTCGGGGACCTGCTCGACGTCGGCGACGGCGTTACCCTGCGTGTTGAGCCGCCGCTGTGAGCGCGCGAGCTGCGGCGGGGCACGCAGCCCGCCCGGGCGCCGGGACGGGAATCCGTTACGCTGCTGTTAGTCAGTCCGGTCGGCCGCTCCGGTCGGCCGGTCCAGCGGAGCATGCGGCGCAGCCGGGGGCAAGGGCCGTGGCGGTGCCGCAACGCCGCGGTGAGCAGCGCATTCAGAGTACATTCAGCTATCACGCGAGGAAGCGGGGACCCAATGAGTGACCTTACCTGGACCGACCTGCCGGAGGTCGACCCCGACCGCCCGGAGGAGCTGGTTGTCGACTTCTCCGGGGAGGTTTACCGCGTGGGGACGGAGGAGACCTTCGTCATCGGGCGCGGCGGAGACCTCGACATCGATGACAACCCCTACCTGCACCGCCGCTTCCTGGTGCTGCGCCACGACTCGGGCCTGTGGTGGATCGCCAACGAGGGCTCGCACCTGTCAGCCACACTCACCGACGGCGACGGACTGGTGCAGTCCCGGCTCGCCCCCGGCGCCAGCATGCCGCTGGTGTTCTCCCGCGTCATCCTGACCTTCTCCGCCGGGCCCACCACCTACGAGATCGACCTGATCACCGCAGAGGCGGGGCGCTTCACCGGCATTGACGGAACGCGCGAGTCGCGGGGGCAGACCACCATCGGCGCCACCCCCATGACTCGGTCGCAGCGGCTGCTGGTACTCGCCCTGGCGGAGCCGGTGCTTAAGCGCGCCGGTACCGGCTCCGCCGAGATCCCCTCCTCGGCCTCGGCGGCCGCCCGGCTGGGCTGGTCGCTGACTAAGTTCAACCGCAAGCTCGACAATGTATGCGAGAAACTCGATCGCGTGGGAGTGCGGGGCCTGCGCGGTGGGCGCGCCGGCGGCGTCGCCTCCAACCGCCGGGCCGCCCTGGTGGAGCATGCGGTGTCCACACTGATGGTTACGGCGGAGGACCTGCCGCTGTTGGATGAGGAGTACCAGGCGAATCAGGCGGCGCAGGCGGGCAGCGGATCCCGCGTGGATACCGCCCCGGTCCCACCGTCCCGCGGCGCCGCCCAGGCGGGGGAGGCGGAGTGACCGCTAACGCCGCGACTCCCGACCTGGCATCCACAGCCGGGCCGGATGACGCGCAGGGCGCCGCGGCCACCGCGGCTGGGCGGCAGGAGGGCGCGCGGTCTGAACTCCGGCGGCACGGTCGGCAGCGCTGGCGGCGGCGTGGGCTGGCGGCGCTGCTGGTGCTGGTGTGCGTGGCGGCCGGCGGTCTGGTCGGCGCGGAGCGTTATGCGCGCGGACAGGTCGAGCAGACCGTGCGCGCGGCCCTGCCGGGTCTTGCCGCCGATGCCAGCATCACCACGGACGGCATCGTGCTGCCGCAGTTGCTCCGGCACGAGCTGAAGACACTGAGCCTGAGGTCGGAGAGCCTGGTGATTGAAACCGGATCCGGCGGGGATGACGCCTCGGCCGACCCGACTGATGCGCCCACCGACGCCGGGGGGACGGGGGACGACCCGGCGGGGGCGGGCCTGGCTGCGGTGGCCAGCCTGGAGTTCACGAATGTGACCGCGAACCTCACGGAGGTCGGTACCCGTGACCCCTACCGGGCCGGCGAGGTCTACGCCTCCGCGGCGATTGGCTTCGACGAGTTGGAGCGGCTCGTGGCGGCGGCTGCGCCTGATGTGCCCGAGCTGACGATCACCCCTGACGTTTACGGTTCGACTACTGAGCCCGGGCGGGTTACTGCCCTCGCAACCGTGCTCGGAGTCGACGCGTCGCTGACGTTTGAGCCCGTGGTCACCGACGCGGGCGGGCTGAAGTTCTCGGTGGTCTCCTTGAATGTGTTCGGCGTGGATATCGACGTGGATGACCCGGCAGGCGGGGATGATACGGATGGCGCCGGCGGCATCAGCGCGTTGTCCCTGGGGACCGCGCTGGAGTACTTCGGCCTGGACAAACCGGAGATTGAGATCGGTCCCGAGGTGCTGCCGGAGGGACTGACACTGTCCCAGGCCTACGTTGCGCGTGACGGAGTGCGGCTGACGCTGTCCGGCTCTGACGTCAGCCTCGCCAGCTGGTAGCGGGGGGCGAGCCCGCGCGGGGGAGTGGATCTGTCATGGAATGCACCACTTTCGGGTGTGGTGCATCCTTGGGATCGGGGCGATCGGCGTGATTCTGCGCCTGGTTTCCCGGCTTGTGGGCCGAGGCGGCGTGAACGACGTGAATGTGGTGCATCCAGTGACACCGGGGCCGGTATCTGCGGATGGGGCGGGTTGGCGGGAGCGTGCGGGCCACGCGCTGCCCCGAAGGCGCGCCGGGTGGCGGTGGCGGGAAGTACTTCCCACCACAGTGCGATGAAACCTTCAGGGGGCTCGTGTAGCCTCCCCGAGACAATATGCTTGCCGCAGCGCCAGGCGCGAGGCGGGCGACGCGCGGAGAACCAGAGGAGTGCCATGACCATGCAGCCCGATCCGCCGGGAGCCGGTACCAGTAGCTCAGGTACGGGCTCCGCGTGGTCTGGCGCCAGTGTCGCCGGCGGGGCCGCCGGCGGCACGATCCCCCCTGCGGTCCCCCCGTCCGTACCCCCGTCTGTGCCCGCGGCACCCAGCCAGCCGAACCCGTCCGGATCGGGGCGCCGCTCTCGCCGTGCCGGAGGCGTCACGGGCGCGGCAGCCACCGCGGCCTCCGCGCCCGAGGGCGGATACCCCGGTACCCAGTCCCTGCCGTCCTCCGCCGAGCTTGAGCGTGAGGCCGAGCGGAACTCCCGCTCCAACGCCTCCCCGCGCGCCGACGTTGAACGCGCCGGGGAGCTGCTGGGCCGCGTCACCCAGATCTTCTCCCAGCGCGTGGTCGGCCAGGAGCAGCTGCGCCTGGCCCTGGTGTCAACCATGATCGCCGGCGGGCACATCCTGCTGGAGTCCGTGCCCGGGCTGGCCAAGACCACTGCCGCCCAGACGCTGGCCGCCGCGGTGTCCGGCACCTTCCACCGCATCCAGTGCACCCCCGACCTGATGCCCAACGACATCGTCGGCACCCAGGTGCTCAACTACGCCACCGGTGAGATGACCACCCAGCTCGGCCCGGTCCACGCCAATATCGTGCTGCTCGATGAGATCAACCGCTCCAGCGCCAAGACCCAGTCGGCCATGCTGGAGGCCATGCAGGAGCGGCAGACCTCCATCGGCGGCGTCGTCTACCCCCTGCCCCACCCCTTCATGGTGCTGGCCACTCAGAACCCGATCGAGGAGGAGGGCACCTACGTCCTGCCGGAGGCGCAGATGGACCGCTTCCTCATGAAGGAGGTGCTCACCTACCCCCGGCCGGCGGAGGAGGCCGACGTCCTGGACCGCATCTCCAACGGTGCCTTCGAGGAGCCCATCCACGCCCGGCCGATCTCCACCGATGCGGTTGAATGGCTGCAGGGCGCGGTCGAGCGCGTGTACGTCGACCCGGTCATCAAGCACTACATCGTGGCCCTGGTCAACACCTCCCGCGGCGGCGGCCCCCGGCCCGTGCCCGGGCTGGAGCGGCACGTGCGCGTGGGCGCCTCCCCGCGCGGGGGCATCGCCCTGATGAAGATCGCCCAGGCCGTTGCCCTGCAGGCCGGCCGCACCTACGTCACGCCCGACGACGTCCGCCTACTCCGCCACGCGGTTCTGCGCCACCGCCTGGTGCTGACCTATGACGCCCTGGCCGACGACATCGCGCCGGAGTCCATCATCGATGCGATCTTCGCCGCTGTCCCGACCCCCTGACCGGCTCCGCGACCATGACCAGCCCCGACCCCGCCTCCACGCAGGAGCCGACCGCCCCCGGCCGGCGCCGGTCCGGCCCTCGGGTGGCGCGCGTGCGCGGCCGCCTGTCACTGCCCACCCTGCGCCGCTCCACCAGCCTGCTTGACGGGCGCCACCGCTCCGTGTTCGTCGGTCACGGGCAGGACTTCGATGACCTGTCCGTCTACCGGCCCGGGGATGACGTCACCGACATCGACTGGAAGGCCTCCGCCCGCACCGGCCAGCCGGTGATCAAGCGCTACCAGCGCGAGTCGAACCTGCCGCTAGTGCTTGCCGTCGACACCAGCCGCACGATGGCCGCCCAGGCTCCCAGTGGCGAGGACAAGCGCGATCTTGCCCTTGCCGTCGCCGAGGTCTTCGCCTACCTGGCGCGCCTGCGGGGTGACACGGTGGCGCTGGTCGCCGCCGACGCCGCCCGCGTGATCACCCGCCCGGCGCGCTCAGGCGGTGAGCACGCCGAGATGATTCTGTCCCTGCTAGAGCACCAGTTCGAGTCCCTGACCCACGGCAATGCACTCGCGCCCGACGCCCCCGGTGCGGCCCTGTCCACCCTGCTTGAGCGGGTCGGAACCTGGCACCGTCGGCGCAGCCTGGTGGTTCTCATCACCGATACCTTCCACCCCGATGCCGAAACCGACCCGGCGGTGGTGGACCGGTTGCGCCGCCTGTCCGCTCAGCACGAGCTGATCGCGGTCCAGATCGCCGACGATACCCCGCTGGCTCCTGGCCGCGGCCGCACCCGAGATGTTGAGCTGGACGGTGAGATCCCCGCGTTCCTGCGTGAGGACGCCGCCCTGGCGGCCAAGCTCAGTGCCGCCGCCGACGCCCGGCGCGCCGCTGTGACCGCCCTGCTGGACGCCCGCCGCATTGAGCACACCGCCATCCGCTCCGACGCGTCCATGGTGGACTCCATCGCTGCCCTGCTGGCCCGCCAGCGGCTGGCATCGAGCCGCAGCCGCCGGGGGAGGCGCTGAGATGGTCGTCAACCCACCGGTACTGATGCCCCTGTGGATGCCACTGATCGGCGTGGTCGCCCTGATCGCGGCAGCCGCCTTCATCCTGCGCGCCTTCCTAGTCACCCGCCGCGACACGGCCCTGTCGGTCGGCGATATCCCCATGGCGGCCTCGGAACGCAGCCAGTGGGCCCGCCGGGTGGATGAGGCCGCCGCCCGCTATCAGCGCAACGAGCTGGACCTGCGCGGCCTGCACCTGGAACTGGCCGGCACGCTGCGGGGCTTTGCGACTGCCCGCAGCGGCGAGGACATTGTCTCCGCCACTGTCCTGGAGATCCTGGACATGGCGGACACCGCCGGCCCCCGCTCCATCACGGAGCGGCTGCGTCGGGTGCGCGCCAGCCGCCGTCCCCTGGACACCAACCCGCTCGGGCACGTGGGTGAGCTGCTGGCTGTGTGGGAGCAGCCCTCCTTCGACCGCGACCCCGACGCCGCCGCAGATGCCGCTATTGCGCGGGCCCGGGAGGTGGTCAACCGATGGTGATGCCCTGGCTCGTCTGGGTCGTCATCCTAACCGCCGTGGCCGTGGCAGCGGCGGCGGCCACGGGCGGCCTCGGGGACGGTTCCCGGCGCCGCCACGGGGAGGCGGCGCGCCGGGTGGCGAACTCCGCCTCCCTGCTGGGCAGTCCCATGCTGCGTGAGCGGCTGGCCCGGCGCCGTATGCTGCACGCGCTCCTGGGAGCGGCGCTCGTCGTCGCCCTGTGCGCGGCCGCCGCCATGGCCGGGCGCCCCATCGAGCGCACCGTGCGCAATGAGTCCCTGGCCAGCCGGGACATCGTGCTGTGCCTGGACGTCTCCACCTCCATGGTGACCACTGACTCCAAGATCCTGGATACCTTCGCCAAGCTGCTGGACACCTTCGAGGGCGAGCGGGTGGCGCTGGTCGCCTGGAACTCCACCGCGCAGACGATCGTGCCGCTGACCGACGACTACGAGCTGCTGCAGGATCAGTTCAACGAGATCGCCGACGTCCTCGACTTCCTGCCCTATCGGGGCAATCCCGCGCTGGAACGCTACTACCAGACCTTCTCCGGGACCCTCGCCGAGGAGGTCACCGGGTCCTCCCTGGCCGGGGACGGGCTCGCCTCCTGCACCCTCGCCTTTGACAATCCGGTAGCCGACCGCTCCCGCTCCATCATCCTGGCGACCGACAACCAGATACTCGACCCCTTCCACGAGCAGATCTACTCCGTGTCCCAGGCCGCCGACCTCGCCCAGGAGGAGTCCATCCGCCTGTTCTCCCTGTTCGGAGCGGACCCGGAGCTGGCCGACCCTGACGTCTCCGGCAAGGATGTGGATGCGGCCCGCGAGGACCTGCGCGAGATCACCACCGCCCACGACGGACTCTTTTACGAGGTGGACGACGCCGACACGGCCGGCCAGATCGTCCGGGAGCTGGAGGCCGATCAGGTGGACGAGCTCGATACCAACACCCAGGTGCGCGTGACGGATGTGCCCGAGCAGGCCGCTGCGGTTCTTGCCGTGTTCGTCCTGGGATTCCTGGCGGTATCCGCCTGGAGGCGCGCATGAGACTGGTGCCCCTGTTCGGCTGGCCGCTCACCCTGCTGGCTGCCGTTGCTGTGGCCGCAGTGCTGGCCGCCTCCGCACGTTGGCTGCTGCGCAGCGGTGCCGACCCTGGCGCGCGCTCGACCTGGTGGCGGCGGGTGGCGCTGGGCGCCGCCGTCGTACTGATCCTGGCGGGACCCAGTGTGCCGGTGACCGAGGCGGTGGCCGTCTCCAACGTTGAGGTCTACCTGGTGGTGGACCGCACCGGATCGATGGCGGCGGAGGACTGGGCGGGCGGGCCCGAGGCCGGGGGTGGCACCCGCCTGGACGGGGTGCGCGCCGACCTGACCACCATTCGTGACGCCTACCCCGATGCCCGCTTCAGCATCATCGCCCTGGACTCCACTGCCGCCCGGGAACTGCCCTTGACGAGTGACATTGACGCGGTCACCTCCTGGATCGGCTCCTTGCAGCAGGAGGTCACCAACCGCTCCGAGGGATCCTCCCTTGAGCGCGCGCTGCCGCTGCTGTCTCAGACCCTGACCGGCGCCGCCGAGTCCGCCCCCGAGAACGCCCGCCTGGTGTTCATCCTCTCCGACGGCGAGGCGACCGATGACGGCCGCGGCGCGGGCACGGCCGACGCCGCCGGGGTCAGCTGGCAGCAGTTGGGGGAAGTCGTGGACGGCGGCGCGGTGCTCGGCTACGGTACTGAGGGCGGTGGACGCATGCGCGCCTTCGGCGGTTCGGCCGACCCCGACGCCGACTACATCACCGATCCAAGCACCGGCGAGCCCGCGGTTTCCGTGCCTGACACCGCCGAGCTGCAGGCGGTGGCCGACGCCCTGGGCGTCACCTACCTCCAGCGCACGGGCACCGGTGACGACCCCGGTGAGGCCTTCACCGACCAGGACGTGGAGCAGGTGTTGTCGGACGGGCGGGAGCGCAAGCGCTACACCCACTACGTCATCTGGCCACTCGGGCTGGTAGCCGCCGTCCTACTGGTGTGGGAGGGAGTGGCGCTGATACGCGCCGACCGCGCCGTGCAAAGACTGACGCTCCCCGCCGTCGGTGGCCGCCCGGGGGCGCAGGCAGGAGGACCCCGATGACCTACTCCGGCGCAGCCGGTCCCCAAGACCCGCAGGCGGGCTCCGCCGGGCTTCCCGGCGAGAATGACGCCTACCGCCCCGGGGCCCGTAGTACTGCCGAAGCCCACGATTACGCCGTGCGTGCCGGCATAGCCGACACCAAAGGGCCCGAGGCGGAGTCGCCCCAGCACCGACGTGCCCGGCTGGCGCGTCGGCGGCGGCTGCTGGCCTGGCAGGGGGTGCCGGCTGTCGTCGTCGCAGTGATCGCGGTGTGGATGCTGGTGGTATCCGGTCTGACCTTCGCCGCCAACCATGCCGCCGTCTCCGGGAACTACGCCGCCGCGGTGGACCGCTACGGTGCGGTGGTGCGCCTGAACCCCTGGCTGGAGCAGTGGCGCGTCCACTACAACTTGGGTACCGCCCAGCTACTGGATGACCGGCTGGATGCCGCGGTGGGCGAGCTGGAGGAGGCGCTGGTGACCGCGCCCGCCGCCGGCACCGTGCAGGTGAAGGATGAAGCGGGGAACACGGTGACGGTCCTTGATCCGCAGGCGCCTGAGTGCCTGGTGCGCGTGAATCTTTACACCGCCCACGCATCCCTCGCGGACGTAGCCCAGGACGGGGGCGACTCGGCCACTGCGGAGGCACAGTGGGATGCGGCGATGCAAGCCGCGGGCCAGTGCGAAGTGCCGCCTCCGCCCGATCCTGCGTCCGAGCCGGACCCCAGCGCCCAGTCAGATCCCAGCTCCACGGCCACTGCGTCCGCGAGCGGCGAGTCGACGCCTTCGGGAGGCTCGACGGGTACTCCCACTCCCGAGCCGACCGGCACCGGGCAGTCCAGCCAGCAGGCCACGCCGCCGTCGAGCCCGTCGCCCACTCCCGGCGATTCTCGGCGCCGGGAACTGGAGGAGCGCAATGGAGAGGCCAACTCCACCGGTCACTCCGGCCTTAGCGGCGGTGACGGGCGGCGCTGGTAGTACGTCTTGTTTGCAGTGCGAGCAAGCGCAAGTACGGGCGGCAGTGGGTGGTTAGGGGCGGCTACCCTACGGCGCGAGCCGGGGGCGCCGTCGGCTCCGTCGCCTGCGTAGGCGGCACGTTGGGGATGGCATGGTCCGGTGCCGACGCCCCCACGGCGCGCAGTACGAACACGTCCAGGGACTCCAGGTAGGCGGCGCGGGCGTGCGGCTCGGCGGGCGCGGGCCGCCCCCCGAGCACGCAGGCGTGGATCAGTGGGATCAGCAGGGCCGGGTCCTGGCGGGGGATGGCGCCGGCGTCCATGGCGTCGGTGAGTATGCGGGTCAGCATTCGTGCCATGTGCCCGGCGTGGGCGTGCAGGCGGCCGGCGGTGTCACGGGAAACGGAGCTGGCCAGCGGGCCGCCGGAGGGGAAGTGGTAGTGGCGCTTGATGAGGGCCTGCTGGCGTACGTAGATGCGCAGGCGGTCGATGGGGTCGGCGACGTCTGCGAGGATGCGGGTCAGCTCCTTGGCGTAGCGGCCCGTCTCGTACTCCATGAAGGCCAGGAGGAGGTCTTCCTTGTCCGTGAAGTGGTTGTATACGGCGGTGCGGCCCACGCCCGCCCGGGCTGCGACGTCGGACAGGGTGATCTTGTCGAAGGGCCGTTGGGCGAGCAGGTCGGACAGGGCATCGAACAGGGCGCGGCGGGTGCGCTCGCGGTGCTCGGCGAGGGAACTACCCAAGATCTTCGGCATGAGGACACCCTAACCCTTAAGGTGACGGAGCGGCGAGAAGTGTCAGCAAGTGGACCCCCATACCGCCGAGGTCGGTAGTAGTTACGTGCCGAGATCGGTAGAAGTGGCTCGATGCCTGCGTCAGGCCGCTCCGGGAACAGCGAATTCGGGCGGAGCGTCCTGACACTGAGCAGTCAGCGCGTGTGCGCGAGTAGGCAGCGGATCGCCTCCAGGATCGGTCGGTCGGCGGGTAGCCAGGGCAGGGCTCCGACCTCGTCCAAGGGGACCCACCTCAGCGCGGCGTGCGCATCGCCGAGGTGGGGCGGTGTTCCGACGGGTTCGGCGAGCCACACGCGCATGCGGTAGCCGTGCATCGCCGGCCAGGCCGGGCGGTCGTCACCGGGGAAGGCGGCGACAGCGGCTTCGGCGCCGGTCTGTACGTGCCCGTTGGCAACGCGGTCGGAGCAGCGGTTGCCCCCGGGAGGAGCGCCCGGGGGCATTACTGCTCGCGTCGGCGGAACCGCCAGGTCGGGTGAGGGGAGCACCTCGGCGCCTAGGCGCACGCGCAGGTTGAGCTCCTCCGCCAGTTCCCGCATCAACGCGGCCGTCGGTGTTTCGCCCGGTTCGACCTTCCCACCGGGAAACTCGTACTGGCCGGCGTGCTCGGCCGGGTAGGAGCGGGCCGCGCACAGCAGCGTTCTTGGCGAAGCGTGCGTGGAGCTGAGGACAGGTGTTGCGGCTGACTGCGGGGCCGTTGCGGGTGAGAACGCGGTCGATGCGCGGTCTGCATCCGTCTTAGCCGCGTTCGGCAGTCGGTCCAGAACGGCGGCCGCCACCACCAGGCGGCCGGGGCGGGCGCGACGCGTTTCGAGCATGGACCGACCCTAGGCCACGCGCGCCTAGACCGGCCGGGTGCGCACAGCTGTCATGAAATGCACCACTTTCAACCCACCCGGCGGTTGGCCCATCTTCAAATCCGCGTAGTCATGCGGCCCGGCGATGTTACAGGGAGCGCTCCGGTCATAAAGTGGTGCATTCTGTGACAGTGTTCGCCCGATTAAGGGCAGGAGCACCGGTCCAGGCACCGGTCCAGGCTGCGCATCGACAACACCCGCACAGAAGTGCCTGGCAGACTGCGGCGGGTGATCGTGACTAGCGCGCCCACAATCAGTGCCGCCCTGCCCGCCGGGGTGCGTTCGACCTCCGGATGGGCGGCGGCGGACGTGCCGGTAGCAGCTGTGGCTCTCCCGGGAGCCGGCACGCTCTGGGAGGAGGTGCTTTCACGCATGGCCGCCTCCCCGGCGCCCGACCCGCGTCTGCTCTGGCCGGCTGCCGTAGTGCTGGTCCTGGCCTGGGCGCTGCCGGGAGTGCGGCGCTGGTGCCGCGCGTTGACAACGCTCGTACACGAGGCCGGACACGCCGCTATCGGCATGCTGGTTGGACGCCGCTTCCACGGCTTCGTCATCGCGGGCGACCTGTCCGGGCGGGCGGTCACCTCCGGCCGCAGCCGCGGGTCCGGCCGCTGCATCACGGCCTGGGCCGGCTACCCGATGCCGGCGGTCATCGGCGCGGGCGCAGTGCTCGCCGCCCTGTCAGGCTGGGCGGGCACGGTGCTGGCGGCGGCGCTGGTGGTGCTGGTCGCGCTGCTGGCGATGAGCCGGTCCGTGCGCACCGCAGCACTGGTGACGTTTAGCGCCGCGGCGGTGGCGGTCCTGTGGTGGTGGGGTGACACCGCCGCTGCCATGCCTGTGCGCGCAGGTGTGGTGGCCGGCGTTGGACTGCTGCTGCTCGCCGGGGCGTGGGAGTCTCTCGGTGCCGTCGCCCGCTCGCGAGACGGCGGTGCCGATCACCGTACGCTGGCCGCGCTGACCCCGTTACCTGCAGGATTCTGGTGGCTGACCTGGGTGCTGGTCGACGCCGGAGTCACTTGGCTGGTGGTGCGCGCCGTCGCCGGGCTGTGGTGAGGGACGCGGTTCAGGAATCCGCGGGCCATCGGTGGAGCGGGTGACGGGAATCGAACCCGCGCTGTCAGCTTGGGAAGCTGAAGTTCTACCATTGAACTACACCCGCGCGCCTCATATCTGGAT